>NZ_JBSXNN010000101.1:0-99606 GCF_056857635.1 Vreelandella sp. L-15
GGGGTTAGCCTGTGGAGCGACCGGAGCGGAGGGCAGCGGCCTAGCTGCTATCTAGTGAAGGCGTGTGGAAGCAGGAAGGTTCTGGGGGTGATCTCAGAACCCTCGCCCAAAGCGCGAAGCGCGGCGGGCGGGGAGTGTCAGCGCAAAGATGGCACGCCGTTCTGGAACGACTTATATGTGTCTCCAGTGCGGGATGACCAAGGGCATATCACCCACTTTGTAGGTGTACAGCACGATATCTCACAGCATAAAGCTTATGAGGCACGCCTTGCTTATCATGCCACCCACGATGACCTCACTCGCTTACCCAACCGTATGCAGTTTGAAGAAAAGCTGCATCAACGGTTCGCCCATGCCCAAGAAAGTGGTGAGCGCATTAGCGTGTTGTTTGTAGATCTAGATGATTTCAAGCCAATCAATGACACGCTAGGGCACGCAGTGGGCGACCAAGTATTGATAGAGGTCGCTAAGCGCCTGCATGCTGCCCTGCGGCAAGCGGATACGGTTGCCCGGCTAGGGGGCGATGAATTTGTACTACTGCTTACTAATATCGTTGATAAAGGGCAAGTGATTGACGTGGCGGAGCGTTTATTGCCAGCGCTCGCTAAGCCTTACTGCATCGATGGCCATGAGCTGTATTTGACCGCCAGCGTGGGTATTGCCATGAGCCAGCCCGATACTCCCCAGCCACAAACCCTGATTCAGCAAGCGGATATGGCGATGTACAAAGCCAAGCAGCAAGGCCGTAACGCCTATGCGTGGTTCAGCCACGACATCAACGAAGTGGCCAACGAGCGGGTCAGCCTGCGTAACGACCTGCAGGAAGCCATCGACCACCAAGGCTTTGAATTGCATTATCAGCCGCTGTTTAACCGGCATGGGCGAATCGACAGCGTGGAAGCACTGCTGCGCTGGCCGCACCCTATTAAAGGTTATATTTCCCCTGCCCGCTTTATTCCCTTGGCGGAGGCTACTGGGCAAATTATGCCGATTAGCGAATGGGTGCTGCAGCGGGCCTGTAAGGATATGCTCAAGTTGCAGCGCAGCGGGTTGGGGGAGCTGCGGGTCGCGGTGAATCTTTCGCCTTTGCAGTTCCACCGTGACAGTTTTCTAGCCACGCTGCGTCAAACGTTATTGGATACTGGATTGCCAGCAGAGCAGTTGGCCCTAGAGTTGACCGAAGGCATCCTGATGGATAATACCGACGCAGCAATCAATATTCTTAATGAGTTACACACTATGCAGGTCAGTGTGTCGATTGATGACTTTGGTACTGGCTACTCAAGTTTGAGCTATCTCAAGCACTTGCCGATCAGCACGATCAAAATTGATCGCAGTTTTATCAGTGAGATCACCAACAGCGACGGTGATTCAGCTATTGTGCAGGGGGTGATCTCCATGGCTCATCACCTAGGCCTTAATGTGGTGGCTGAAGGCGTGGAAACCAACGAGCAGCATCAGCGACTGTTGGCGTACCGCTGTGATTTATTCCAAGGTTTTGGGCTAGCGAAACCCATGCCGCTGGCAGAGCTTGAGCGTTTAATGGCCGAACAGGAAGTGTCTACCTCTACGAACAGCTAACGAGCCGCTATGGAAAACACAGCCACTTCTCCATGGTATTTGTACCTGCTTGAGTGTAGGCGCGGTACCTATGTAGGGATTACTAACAACCTCGCCAAACGCTACCAAGCCCACGCGACGGGTAAAGGCGCGCGCTATACCCGGGCAAACCCGCCACTAGCGTTACTGGGCGCGCAACCCTTTGCCGACCGTGCCGCTGCCAGCCGTGCTGAGTATCAGTTAAAGCAGCAGACCCCAGCCCAAAAGCGTCGCTGGGCAGCTGACTGGCCGTATCACGCATAAAGAAGGAAACCGCATGCTAACGTTTTTTTCCGAAGGTAGCCGCCAGCGCCAAGCCCGTAGCGAACTCCACGATGGCGCTTTAGTTACCCCCTTTGAGTGCCCCGAGCGGATGGATTTGGTATTGGCTGCCTTGAGCAAAGCCGCGTTTGAAGTTCGTTCGCCCAGTGACTACGGCCTTGCGCCCGTGCTGGCGGTTCACGATGCTGATTACGTCGCGTTCTTGGAAAACTGCTGGCAGGCATGGCAAGCGGCGGGCCACGCGGGCGAGGCCATCCCCAATATCTGGCCAGCCCGTACGATGCGCGGTGACCGTATTCCCCAGTCGGTGAGCGGCCAGTTGGGCTACTACGCCCTTGCTGCTGAAACTTCGATTACGGAAGGCACCTTTGCCGCTGCCATGGCAAGTAAAGATACCGCGCTGGCGGCAACCGATCATACCCTCGCTACTGGTGAGCCGACCTTCGGCCTGTGCCGTCCGCCGGGCCACCACGCGGCGGTGGATCAATTCGGCGGCTACTGCTTTTTTAATAATGCCGCCATCGCTGCCCAGCGCGCGCTGGACGCTGGCAAGCGCCGTGTCGCGATTCTCGACGTGGATTTTCATCACGGTAACGGCACCCAGCAGATCTTCTATCGCCGTGACGACGTGCTGTTCGCCTCGCTCCACGGCGACCCTGACGTGACCTTCCCTTACTTTTCGGGCTACAGCGACGAAACCGGCGAAGGAGTAGGTGAAGGCTTCACGATCAATTACCCGCTGCCGCCGGGCACCTCCGTTGCGACGTGGATGGCCGCGTTGGATGAGGCGCTGGCGCATATCCATAGAGCAGAGTGTGAATTGCTGGTGGTATCGCTGGGTGTGGATATTTTTGAAGGTGACCCGATCAGCGCCTTTACCTTTCAGCACGTCGACTTTATTGCCCTTGGGCAACGTCTCGCGGCCGCTGGGCTACCCTGCGTGTTTTTAATGGAAGGGGGCTACGCCGTTGAGGATATCGGGGTCAACGTGGTGAACGTCTTACAAGGGTTTGAGGAGGTCATGCAGGGCGCGAAATAAGGCATTAAGGTGACAGTTGCACGAAATTCGGGCAGTCTTATGCCTTTTTGGCCTATGCTATAGGTCGTTTTCTCTTTTTTAATTTGATCGTTCAACGCGGGAGCGGCACGTGGCAGTTTACGGCGGTATTCAGGCACATGAAGTGGAGCGTTGGCTAAATGCCCTCACCAACGCGGCCTATGACCGACGCTGCCCGCTTTCCAAAGTGCACGGGGGAAACGCCCGTGCTCGCACTGCCCGCCAGGATTTGCTTCACCTGGCGACCGCGTTTCGAGGCGGCGAACGCAGTCGCGACGCCGTGGCCGATGGCCTCAGCCGCTGGTGCCAGCACTATCTCACCGAAGCAGAGTGGTATGTGCTGGTCGGCGGGCGCAGGCCAGCTGCCCAAGCGAAGCCTGCCCCGCGCGTGAGCGAGCCATCCTCTGACACACCGAACGCCGACGAGCAAGCCGCTGACGATGCCTTGGAAGTGCTTTACCAACACCGCGTGGGTTAACCCACGACTGCTTGCACTGTTACAATGGATGCATGAACAGTGCCTCTGCCGCTCCGGCGACCGCCTCCCTCGATGATCCTGTCTACTACTTAGCGAATTTTCGCTTTGTAGTCGCGTGGGTGCAGGCGCGCCACGGAGATTTACTCAGTGCCGATGAGCATCACACGCTCCAGCAGTGGTCGCAGCTGCCCCGCGCTTCTCAAGCGCTGTTAGTGCGGATGGTGATGCGTAAGGGCGAGCTGTTTCGCGTGGATAAGCTCAGCTACCCCGAAATTGGCGATACCCATCTGGCGTTGGCACCGCTGATGGCGCTTGGCTGGGTGGATGACGCGCCGCTGTTAAACGTGAAGGAACTGTTTCGGCTGCTGCGCTTAAGCGAGCTGCGCCACGCCTTGCAAGCTCCTATCAGCGCCGCTGGGCTGTCGTCTAATGCCACCAAAACGGCGCTCCAAGCCGCGTTAATGCCGGTGCTTACCGATTCAATACCGCTGCGCCAGTGGTGGCCTGCCGCAACAACGCACATCGTGCGGCTCAACGTCATGGCGCTGTGCGACCGCCTGCGGCTGATGTTCTTTGGCAACCTGCGCCAAGATTGGGCTGAGTTCGTGCTCACCGAGCTTGGCTTGCAGCGTTTTGAACAAGTGCCGCTGACCGCAGAGTCTCGCGCGTTTCAGCGCCGGGAAGAGGTGGATACCTACCTCACGCTGCACCGCCTGCGCGAGCGCCTGGAGAGCGGCGAGCCGCCAGATCGACTGGCCGCTGATGTGCCCGCAGCCTCCGGCAACCGCTGGCTAGACGCACGCCGTTCGCGGCTGCTGCTGACCCTGGGGCAAACGGCGGAACGCAGCGGTGAAGCAGAACAAGCGCTTTTGCTGTACGCCGAATCGACTAACAGCGAGGCACGCATACGCAGGCTGCGAGTATTGGAACGCCTGAAGCGCTACTCAGAAGCTTATGAACTCGCTCAGGCCGCGCGCGAGCAGGCGAGAGAGAGCGAAACCCAAGCGCTTGGGCGCTTGTTGCCGCGCTTGGCGCGCAAGTTGAACCAGCCCGCCCCCCAGGTAGTGAAAGCAGCCGAGGCCCCGACCTACGTGCTGGAGCTTCCTGGCCCTCAATCGGTAGAGCGCGCCGTTGCCGAACACTTATCCACCGCCAGTACTCCGGTGTTCTATGTGGAAAACTGCCTAATTACCGGGCTTTTTGGCCTGTTGCTCTGGCCAGCGATTTTCAAACCGCTGCCGGGGGCGTTTTTTCATCCGTTTCATAGTGGGCCTGCGGATTTGTACCGCGAGGACTTTGTTCGCCAGCGCCAAGCCGAGATCGACGCCTGCCTGGCGCAGCTAGACGACGGGCGCTACCGCGAGACGATGCGAGCGACTTGGCACGCGAAGCAGGGCATTACCTCGCCGTTTGTGCACTGGGGTGTCTTGAGCGAACCGCTGTTAACAGCCGCGCTTAGCTGCCTGCCCGCCGCGCACCTACGCGCCTGCTTTATCCGCTTGCTAAGTGACCTAAAGCACAATCGGGCAGGCCTGCCGGATCTTATTCAGCTAATGCCCGATGCGCCCGCCGGGAAGCCTCGCTACCGTATGATCGAAGTGAAAGGCCCCGGTGACCGTCTGCAGGATAACCAGCGCCGCTGGATTGATTTCTTCTGCCGCCACGACATGCCGGTTGAGGTGTGCCACGTGCGCTGGCAGCCCACTTCATGAGCCGCTATCGGGTCGCGGTGCGTACGCTGTGCGATTTCACCGCACGCCAAGGCGACCTCGACCACCGTTTTACCCCCGCTCCCAGCGCCCAAGAGGGCATTGAAGGCCACGCGCTGGTGGCCAAACGGCGGGAAAACATAGCGGGCTACCTGGCCGAATTACCGCTCTCCGGCGAATATCAGGGGCTACGCGTGGCGGGCCGCGCCGATGGCTTCGATGTGGCGGCGAATTGCGTTGAAGAGGTCAAGACCCATCGCAGCAGCCTAGCGCGCATGGCGGATAACCAGCGAGCACTGCATTGGGCTCAGGTGAGGGTATACGGCGCGCTGCTCTGCGCCGAGCGCGGCCTTTCACACATCACGCTGGCGCTGGTGTACCTGGATATTGCCAGCGGCCAGGAAACCCGGCTGACGCTTGATGCCCGTGCCGAGGAGCTAGCGGCGTTTTTTGCCGACCAGTGCCAGCGCTTTTTAGCCTGGGCCGAGCAGGAGGCCGCCCACCGCGAGTGCCGCGATGCGTGGCTCGCCACGCTGACCTTTCCCCACGTGGACTTTCGTCCAGGGCAGCGGGCGTTGGCCGAAGATGTGTTCAAAGCCGCCAGCACCGGACGCTGCCTGCTGGCCCAAGCGCCCACCGGCATTGGCAAAACCCTGGGCACGCTGTTTCCCATGCTCTCCGCGATGCCCCGCCAGCGGCTCGACCGCATCGCTTTTCTCACTATGAAAACCCCTGGCCGCCGCCTCGCGCTGGATGCCTTGGCGAGCCTAGATGCCCCCGCGCAGCCGTTGAAGGTGCTGGAACTCGTCGCCCGCGATAAAGCCTGTGAATACCCCGGTACCGCCTGTCAAGGCGATGCCTGCCCTTTAGCAAAAGGGTTTTACGACCGTTTGCCTGCCGCCCGCCAAGCGGCGGTGGAAAAAGGCTGGCTAGCGCGCGATGCGCTGCGCGAAGTGGCGCTGGCGCATCAGGTTTGCCCCTACTATTTGGGTCAGGAGCTGGCCCGCTGGGCCGATGTGACGGTGGGGGATGTAAACCACTGGTTCGATAGCCACGCGCTGCTGCACGGGCTTGCTCAAGCCAACGACTGGCGAGTGGGGCTGCTGGTAGATGAGGCGCATAACCTGGTAGACCGTGCTCGCGGCATGTACAGCGCCGCGCTCTCCCAGCAGCGCTTGAGCTTCCTGCGCCGTCACTCCCCGCCCGCCTTAGCCAAGCCGCTGGCCCGCGTAGGCAGGCAGTGGCAGGCGCTCAATAAAGAGGTGGCCGCCCAAGCGCCGGAGCGGCGTTACCACTTGCTAGAAACGCTGCCCACCAAACTGGTGAGCGCACTGCATACCCTGGCCGGGGCTATCTCGGATTATCTCGTGGAGCACCCCGACGGCGCGAATCAGGCACTCCAGGAACTGCTGTTCGAAGCGCTTGCATTCTGCCGCTTGGCGGAATCGTTCGGCGACCACTCGCTGTGCGATTTGGAGATTCAAGGCAAGGGAAGTGCAGTGCTTGGGCTGCGCAATGTGATTCCGGCGGACTTTCTCGCCCCGCGCTTTAAGCGCGCCCACTGTACGGTGCTGTTTTCCGCCACGCTGTCGCCGTTTCACTACTACCGCGACTTACTGGGGTTACCGGAGTGCAGCGTATGGCGCGAGGTGGAATCTCCCTTCGTGGCGCAGCAGCTAGAGGTCCATGTGCGTAGCGATATCTCTACCCGTTACCATCAGCGCACGGCGTCGGTGCCTCCGATTGTTGCGACACTGGCGGCGCACTATCAGCACAAGCCGGGGCACTACCTGGCGTTTTTCAGCAGTTTTGCTTACCTCGAACAGGTGATGGACGCATTCGAGCAGGCGCACCCTGAGATTCCCGTTTTCGCGCAAACGCGCAGCATGCAGGAGCCTGAGCGTGAGGCGTTTTTGGCGCGCTTTGCCCCCGGCGGTAAAGGCATCGGTTTTGCCGTGTTGGGTGGTGCCTTCGCGGAGGGCATTGACCTGCCCGGTGAGCGATTGATCGGTGCCTTTGTGGCAACACTGGGCTTGCCGCCGTTTAACGACTTTAACGAAGCGCTGAAAGCCCGATTGCAGGCGCGCTTTGGCCGGGGAGGCGACTATACCTACCGTATTCCTGGGGTGATCAAGGTGATACAGGCCGCTGGGCGAGTGATCCGCAGCCCCGACGATGAAGGGGTTGTGGTATTAATGGATGACCGTTTTGCCCATGCCCAGGTGCGCGCACTGCTGCCGCGCTGGTGGCAGTTAGTCTGATCCCATCACTGTAAGGAAACCTATCAACGCTATGGCAGATTTACTTTGGTATCAGTACGTGCTGATTGGGCTTATCTTTGCCTGGAGCGGTTTTGTGCGCACCAGTCTTGGCTTTGGTGGCGCGGTCTTGGCGCTGCCGTTTCTCCTGCTCGTCGTCAACGAACCATTGGTGTTCCTGCCGATTATTGCTATTCATCTGCTGATTTTTTCCAGTTGGATTGCCTGGAATGGGCATCGTCAGCTGCAGCAGGCGGGCAGCAGCGCTGCGGTTCAGAGCAACATCGACTGGGGCTATTTAGGCAAAGCGCTCAAGATCATGATCGTGCCCAAGCTGGTGGGGGTGGTTGGGTTGCTCACCCTGCCCGCCAATGTGATGACCAGTATTATCTTCGGTATCGTGATCATCTACGCCATCGGCTATGTGCTAAATAAGCCGTTTAGAAGTAACAATAAGTACGTGGATTATGTACTGCTGGGGCTGGGGGGCTACGTTAGCGGCACGTCGCTGATTGGCGCACCGCTGATTGTGTCCGTGTTCGCCACTCATGTCGCGAAAGAGCAGTTACGCGACACCATGTTTGTGCTGTGGTTTATTTTGGTCGTGATCAAAATGGTGTCGTTTGTGATTGCGGGCGTTGACCTACAGCTCATTCATCAACTGTGGCTGCTGCCCTGTGCCTTTATCGGCCACTTGCTTGGTGAAAAAGCCCACCGCTACTTGCTTAATGCCGATACGGGGCTGTTTTTTCGCGTATTGGGCGCAGTGCTGATTGTGGTCAGTGTGGTAGGGCTGATTCACCCGCCGGGGTAACTTGCACACAAACAAAAACGGCCACTTGCTCTAAAAGCTAAGTGGCCGTTTTCATTGAATTCTTGGTCGGAATAGCAGGATTCGAACCTACGACCTCTGCCTCCCGAAGGCAGCGCTCTACCAAGCTGAGCTATATTCCGAAAGTTGCTGAGGCGTGCCCAACAACGGGACGAATCATACGCAGGCGAAGGGCTTTTTTCAAGCCTCTTTTTTCACGCCCTTTCTTTGTACAACGCGAAAAGCGTTGTCGGTTACGCTTGGCGATCTACGGCTAAGCGGGCAAGTTGAGCCATGCTATCGCGATAAGGGCTAGGGGGCAGGGCATCCAGTTCGGCTAGCGCTTTATCCGCCATCTCTTCTGCCCGTACGCGGGTGTACGCCAGCGCCCCGGTGTCGTGAATAATCGCCAGTACGTCGTCTAGCTGTTCAAGACCGCCTTTGCGAATCACCTGACGAATCAGCTTGGCTTGCTCAGGAGTGCCGCGCTCCATGGCGTGAATGAGCGGTAGCGTGGGCTTGCCTTCGGCCAAGTCGTCGCCAACGTTTTTGCCCATCGCCTCGGCGTCGCCTTGATAGTCCAGCAAGTCGTCAATCAGTTGGAAAGCGAGACCCAGGTAGCGGCCGTAATGCTGCAGGGCGCGCTCCTGCTCCGGCGTAGCTTCGGCGAGCACCGCGCCGCTGTGGGAGGCGGCTTCAAACAGCATCGCGGTTTTACCCTGGATGGTCTCGAAGTAATCCGCCTCGGAAATACTGGGGTTGCCAATGTTGGTCAACTGCAGCACTTCACCTTCTGCGATCACGCAGGTGGCTCCGGATAGGATCGCCATGATGCGCATGGAGCCTACATCCACCATCATCTGGAACGAGCGGGAGTAGAGGAAATCACCCACCAGCACGGAAGGCGCATTGCCCCAGGCGTCGTTGGCGGTTTTCTTGCCACGGCGCATGTGCGACTCATCCACCACGTCATCGTGCAACAGAGTGGAGGTATGCATAAACTCGATCAGCGTGGCGAGGGTAATATGCTTGTCGCCCTCGTAGCCCAACGAGCGCGCTGCCAACAGTACCAGTAGCGGGCGCAGGCGTTTACCGCCGCTTTCGATGATGTACTGGCCGATGGTTTCCACCAGCGGCACGCGAGAATTCAACTGCGTCACAATGGTGCGGTTGACGGCCTCAAAATCGTCGGCCACCACGGCGTGCAGCGGTGAAGGCGAAGGGCTGGCAGGCGGGATTGAGGAGACGTTGGCTGTCATGGGTTCCGTTCATCGCGGCAGGTAAGAGTGGAGCTCATGCTATGGGGCTGCCTGTAAGGCGTCAAGGCATAGCCGCGCTAAGCAGGCCCAGGCCGGCGTTTGGAAGATTGACAAGCCCCGGTGGCCTTGTGGTATGAAGCGATAGTCGTTATAATCCGCGACCCACTCATCATGCTCCCTGTCAGATGGCTGCCAAAAGAGGCGCCACTCGCAGCAGGTCGATAAGAGCGGAAGGCGATGAGCGTTGGTTACGCGGGGCGTAACCGGCATTAACGACAAGTCCGGAGAGCGACATGTACGCAGTTATTAAAAGCGGTGGTAAACAGTACCGCGTTCAAGAAGGTCAAACCCTCAAGCTCGAGAAAATCGAAGTCGCTACCGGCGAAACGATTGAGTTTGATGAAGTGCTGCTGGTTGCAGACGGCGATGACGTAAACATTGGCGCACCTTTCATTAGCGGTGCCAAAGTTTCCGCTGAAATCGTTTCCCACGGCCGTGGCGATAAAGTGACGATCATCAAATTCCGTCGCCGGAAGCACCACATGAAGCGTCAGGGCCACCGTCAGTGGTTCACTGAAGTCAAAATTACCGGAATTTCTGCGTAAGCAGCCAATTCCCTTTAGGAGGATTTTGCAATGGCACATAAAAAGGCAGCCGGCTCCACGCGTAACGGTCGCGATTCCGAATCCAAACGCCTTGGTGTGAAACTCTTCGGTGGCCAAGCGGCAACCGCAGGTAACATCATCGTTCGTCAGCGTGGCACTCGTTTCCACGCAGGCACTGGCGTTGGCCTGGGTCGTGATCACACGCTGTTCGCTCTGAACGACGGCTTCGTGAAGTTCGAGACCAAAGGTCCGAACAACCGTAAATTCGTCAGCATCGTTTCTGCCTAAGCAACCTCGGTTGCTTTGAGTAAGTTGGTTGGTATGACTTATGCAGTGCGAAGATGACGAAAGAAAAGCCCCGCCATGGCGGGGCTTTTTTGTCTTTTCGATCCCTTTTGCCCGCATGAGGCGGGTGGGGATAGTGCAGTGAGGGCGGCGGAAGCGGCCGGGAGAATCCAATGCAGTTCGTCGATGAAGCCTCGATTATTGTTGAGGCAGGTAAAGGCGGCAATGGCTGTCTGAGCTTTCGCCGCGAGAAATATGTGCCCAAGGGTGGCCCCGATGGTGGTGATGGCGGCCACGGTGGCAGCGTTTATCTGATTGGTGATGACTCGCTCAACACCTTGATTGATTTCAAATTTCAGCGCTTCTACAAAGCTGAAAATGGGCAAGGCGGCATGGGCCGCCAGATGAGCGGTAAAGCTGGTGAAGACCTGCACGTCAAAGTGCCGGTAGGCACCACGGTGATTGATGAAGACACCCTTGAGGTGATTGCCGACGTGACCGAAATTGGTCAGGTCGTGCTGGTAGCAGAAGGCGGCCGCCGTGGGTTAGGGAATATTCACTTTAAATCCTCCACCAACCGTGCGCCTCGGCGCACCACGCCGGGCACCGAAGGCGACCGTCGCAACCTGCGCCTGGAAATGAAAGTGATGGCGGATGTGGGCCTGCTGGGCATGCCCAACGCCGGTAAGTCGACGCTGATTCGTTCGGTCTCTGCGGCCAAGCCCAAAGTGGCTAACTACCCGTTCACTACGCTGGTGCCAAACCTGGGCGTGGTGAAGCTGGGGATGCATGAGCACTTTGTAATGGCCGACGTACCGGGGCTGATTGAAGGTGCCTCCGACGGTGCTGGCCTGGGGCTGCGCTTCTTGAAGCACCTGACCCGCACGCGGCTGCTGTTCCACGTGGTTGATGTGGCGCCGTTTGATGAGTCCGACCCGGTGGAAGCCGCGCAGGCGATTATTCACGAGCTTGGTCAGTTCTCTCCGGCGCTCTCCGAGCGGCCCCGCTGGCTGGTGTTGAACAAGTTCGACCTGCTGCCGGAAGAGGAGCGCGAGGCGCGCGCCCAGGCGATCATTGATGCGCTGAACTGGGATGGCCCCGTCTTCCGTATTTCGGCGATCAGCAATGAAGGCACCGATAAGCTGGTGCAAGCCGCTTACCGCTGGCTCACCGAGCAGCAGCGCTTAGAAAACGAAGACGAAGAGGCCCATGCCCGCGAGCAGGAGATGCGCCGTCGCATGGAAGAGGAGTCGGTGGCCCGTACCGAAGCCCGCCTTGGCCGTCGTCGTAAGCGCGATGATGAAGAAGACGATGACGATTTCGACGACGATGATTACGATGTCGAAGTGGAGTACGCCCCGTAAGCCAGCGGCGTACTAGCTAGGATAAATCGCGTGAGCGCAATGGAGTGGGAGAGTCGCGACGTGGAAAGCAACGAGCAGTTGCCGGGCCGTGAGGCGCTGAGTAGCGCCCGCCGGGTAGTGGTCAAAATTGGCAGCGCGCTGCTCACTAATGATGGTCGTGGGCTGGACGAAGCGGCCATTGGCGGCTGGGTGGATCAAATTGCCGCCCTGCATCAGCAGGGTAAAGAGGTGGTGCTGGTCTCCTCCGGTGCGGTGGCAGCTGGCATGGTGCGCCTGGGCTGGCAGGCACGCCCCAGCGCCGTGCACGAGCTGCAGGCGGCCGCCGCCGTGGGCCAAAATGGCCTGACTCAGTGCTACGAGCAGCACTTTGCGCGCCACGGCATGCTCACCGCGCAGATTCTGCTTACCCACGACGACCTCTCTAACCGCAAGCGCTACCTGAATGCGCTCTCGGCATTGCGCACGCTGGTCGAAATGCGCGTGGTACCGGTGATCAACGAAAACGATACCGTCGTCACCGACGAGATCCGCTTTGGCGATAACGACACTCTCGGCGCGCTGGTGGCGAACTTGCTGGAGGCCGATGCGCTGCTGCTGCTCACCGACCAGGAAGGCCTGTTCGATGCCGACCCCCGCCATAATCCTGACGCCACGCTGATTACTGAGGGGCGTGCTGACGACCCCCGCTTGGCCGCCGTGGCAGGCAGCGGCGGAGCGTTGGGCCGGGGAGGGATGAGCACCAAGGTGCGCGCTGCCCAGCTCGCGGCGCGTTCCGGCGCGGTAACCGTGATTGCCAGCGGTCGCCAGCCGCAGGTAATTACTCGGGTAATGAATGGTGAAGCACTCGGCACGCTGCTGCGCCCGGATCAAGCCCCTATGGCAGCGCGCAAGCGCTGGCTAGCGGGTCAGCTTCAGGTGCGCGGTACGCTGGTGCTGGATGCGGGCGCGGTCAACGTGCTGCGTGGTAAAGGCTCTAGCCTGCTGGCCGTTGGCGTGCGTGACGTGCAGGGCAGTTTTAAGCGCGGCGACATGGTGCTGTGTGTGGATGAGCAGGGCACTCGCGTGGCCAAGGGCTTGGTCAATTACGGGGCCGACGAAGCTCGCCAGCTAGCGGGCCAGCCAAGCCACCAAATCGAAGCCATCCTTGGTTACGTGGAAGCCCACGAGCTGATTCATCGCGATAATCTCGTGGTGGTATAAGGCGGGTGGATTAACCACGCCGCTTAGGCGGTAGCGGTACCTGGCGCGGCCAGTCGTTGGGTACCACCATCAACCGCGTTAGCAGTCTCTCCTGGCTACTATTTTCCTGGCAACTCTTTTCCCAGTAGTTCTCTTCCCAGCAGTTCTCTCCTCCCTTCGGGTCGTACAGCATCACTTGCTGCGGCCCGTAGCGGTTGACCTGTGTCATCACGGCCTCCATCCGCTCATTGGCGTTGCCAAATGCGTCGAGCGATGGCGGCGCTAACCAGTGGGGCTTTGCTAGCCACGCGACTTTTAGCGCCGTGCTGTAGCGTTGGGCCACGCTGGGCCAAGCGTGTTGATGGCACCACCACCCCCGCCGATGCTCGGCCGTTGCCCCGACAGGCGGTGGCAAATTGGCCTGCCATGGATAAAACAGTACGCCGGGCATGGCAAGCTGCTGAGTCAGCAGGTTGCTTAGCGTGGTCGCTTCGCCCGTATCTCTGGGCGTTAACCAGTGAGCAATATTCGCCTGCGCCGTGCGAGTACGGGAGAGCGGTAGCTGATGATGGAGCAGGTGGCTGCACTTCAAGGCCAAACTGTCCAAGCCACCGGGCCCAATCCAGCGGCTTTGGCTGTTGGCTTCGCCTGGCCCGTCGGGAAGCCCAAGATAAAACTTGATCGCTACTTCCAAATGCACCGGCACTGGGTTTGTCCGCGTGCGATAAAGCATATCCAGCTCGCCCAGCGTCGTGCGGCGTTGAGTAATACGCAGATTATTGGCCAGCAGGCGGGTATTAGGGGCGTTATCCAGTAACAGCTGCCACAGCCGCTCATGGTAGTGGCCCATGCGCGTCGCTAGCTTGCCATTCAGCGCCTCAACGCCGGGCAGTAGAGCGGTCAGCCACGTATGGTGATTGTCTGTAAGGCCCAGCGTTAAGCCTGTGGGCCGTCCAGGATAAGCGCCAAGGGTGACTAAATCGGGGGTTGCTAACAGCCAAGCGAGATCGCGCAGCACTGTATGGCGTATCGCGTCGCTGACACCTTCGGCGGAGGTCGTCAAAAAGTCTCTCCTATTCGCTAGCTTGAGAGGCGGCTGTGCTAACCGCCGGTGGCTACGCTAACGACATTCATGTGGGATGCCAATCAAATCCTAGTGAATGCGTAGGTACAAAAAAGCGGCGAGCCCGAAGGCCCGCCGCAGAGAGTGTATGAATAGAGTGTATTAACAGAGCGTACTAACAGAATGTACGGCTAGATGTACGAGACGCGAATGCGATTAGTCGCGATCCATCTGGGTGACTTCAAAAGAACCCTGGCGCAGGCTCAGTTCCAGCTCGCGACCGTTTTGCTCGCGGCCTTCAACATCGATGATGCCGCTTTTATCGATATCGATGCTTTCAAATTCGGTCATACCTTCCTGGCTGGCAGCATTGAGTGCTTGGCGAACGTCATCTTCGCTCATACCCCAGGCACCGGTAATCAGGCGCTTACGCTCTTCTTGCAGGGTGTCGCCGTTATCCATGGAGAAGTCCACATCGGCGTACCACTCATCGTCTAACCAGCCTTCTACTTCTACACGGCCACGGTCATCAACATTAATCTCTTCAAGCTGAGTGAACCCGTAGTCGGCAGCGTAGGTCAGAATGTCATCAATCCGGTCGACCGGCTGAGTGTCTGCCTGGGCGCTACCTGCAGCAGCGGCAAGCAGAAGAGCAGAAGTTGGGATCAGCAGCATTTTTTTCATAACGTTCATATCAAATTCCTTCTTTGCTTAGTGAATGCATTGTCGGATGATGCCTAACGAAGGTCAGTTAGCGAATGCGACAGGGTATTTATATCATTGTGGTTCTTTCCTTAACCTGACAAAGCTGTTCATCTAGCGTTCATGTTGCCTTTGGCATCCTACTGTTATGAAAAATACGTCTCTTCTCCCACTCAAGCAGCGCTCCTGGCAACGGCTCCCCTATAAGTTTGCGCTGATGTTGGCGTTGGTGCTCATGCTGATGCTGATGCTGATGGGTAGCGCGACCGGTGACCAACATTGGGAAGCGTTACACAGCGAGGTTCGGCGTGGTGATGTAGTGCCGTTGGAGACCATTCTTGACTGGCTGGACGCCCACTACATCGGTGATGTGTTGGAAGTCGAAATTGATCGTGATGACGGGCTGGTTGAGTATGAAATTAAGCTGCTTGGCCCCCAGGGGCAGGTAGTGGAGTTTGAGTTCGACGGTCACAGTGGCCAGCTTATGCAAATAGAGGGCGTGCGCATCCGCGAGATGCAGCGTTAAGACGTTTGCCTGCGTCCCCCACCTTCCTGCCTCCATTGGGTTTATTGATAAGGTTTTTTTGATGAAGTGTTTACTGGTAGAGGATGACCAGGCGCTTGCCCGTGAGCTGAGTCAAGCGTTGCAAGATGGTGACTGGATCGTTGAGCTGGCGGAAAACGGCCAGGAAGCAGATTTTTTGGTGCGCACGGAGGCGTACGATACGGTCATTTTGGATATTGGCCTGCCCGATGGCGATGGCACTCGCTGGCTCTCTTCTTGGCGGGAGGATGGTATTGATCTGCCGGTACTGATCTTAACGGCCCGTGAACGCTGGGCCGATAAAGCCGCTGGCTTTACCGCCGGGGCCGATGACTACGTCACCAAACCCTTTGAACCCGCCGAAGTGCTGTTTCGCCTGCGGGCCTTGGTGCGCCGTACCCATGGCCATGCGCACCCGGTGCTTAAAGTGGGCGAGCTTAGCCTGGATACTCACACCCAGCATGTCACCTTGGCGGGGCGTCCCGTGAGCTTAACCGCTCAGGAAACCCGCCTATTAAGCTACTTAATGCATGCCGCGCCGCGAGTGGTCAGCCGCAGCGAGCTGTCTGAGCACGTTTACGACCGTGACCACGAGCCCGACTCCAACGTCATTGATGTTCAGGTCAGTCGGTTGCGGCGCAAGCTAGGCGCGTGGCGCATTGCCACGCTGCGCGGTCAGGGGTATCGCCTGTTAGCCGATGAGCCGAGCGATTCATGAGCGCCGATGTGCTCTCTTGGAGTCAGCGCTGGGCTAGCCGCTCCATCAATCTACGCCTGCTGTTGGCGGTGCTGCTCATGGTGCTGCTGGCGCTGCCGGTTGCTGGTTGGCTATTGGCCCACCATTACCGCACCGCTGCGGTCAATGCGTTTGATGAACGGCTGGAAGCGACGCTCAATGTGGTGATTGCTGGGGTCACCTACGACCCGCTGAACCAGCAGCTGAACTATGAGCGCGCCCTGGGCGACTCGCGTTTTGACCATGTCTATTCCGGCTGGTATTGGCAAATCACCGATGAGGCGAACCGCTCGGTCGCATCGCGCTCGTTATGGGATCAGCGTTTGCCGGTGCTGGAGAGCGAGCGGGTGACCGCCCGCACGTTACCAGGCCCAAGGGGACAGCAGTTACGTGTCGTTGAACGCGATATTTATCTAGCGCCTTTAGAAACACCGCTGCACGTGAGCGTGGCTGCGCGGGACGATGATTTACGCGAAGATATTCAGGAGTTTCAGCAGATGCTGTGGCTGGGCCTGCTGGGCCTAGGGGCGCTGCTACTGGGCGTACTGGCGCTTCAGGTACGCTGGGGGTTAGCGCCGCTGCGGCGTATGAATGCTAACCTGCGCGAGGTGGAGCAGGGGCGAGCAGAGCAGTTAGAAACTCGTTTGCCCGACGAGCTGGCCACATTGGCAAAATCCATGAACGCCGTGCTGGCCCGTGACCAGCGGCTCATCGAACGGGGCCGCCACACGGCAGGTAACCTCGCTCACGCCCTAAAAACGCCGATTAGTGTGATGCGGCTGTTGGCCAAACAGCTACCGGGCGAGAGTCGCGATACCTGGGAGGCCGAGCTGTCGCGTATCGACAGTGCCGTGCGCCACCATCTGGCGCGAGCTTCCGCTGCGGGCGAGGGAGTACGCTTTGCTCCGGTGGCTCTCCAAGGCACACTGGCCCCGCTCATCACCGGGCTTGCCCGGCTAGCGCAGCGCCGCCATATTACCCTGCGCCAAACCGTGGATAGCGGCGTGCGGGTGCATATGGATGGTCAGGACCTGCAGGAGATGGTGGGTAATCTACTGGACAACGCCCTGCGCTGGGGCAAAAGCGATGTGCATATCCGCTTGCAGGCTCAAAGCGAGATGCTGTTGCTGGTTGTCAGCGATGACGGCCCCGGCATGACGCCGCAAGAGTGTCAAGCCGCTGTCCAGCGCGGCAGGCGGCTGGATGAGCAGCGCTCTGGCAGCGGATTGGGATTAGCCATCGTGACGGACCTTGTCACGCTTTATCATGGCCAGATGCGTCTTCAGCGCGCCGAGTCTGGCGGTTTAGAGGTAGTCATTGAACTGCCTGTGGTCGCTACTTAACGATCTTAAGAGCGATGCAACACACAGCACAGAGGGTGTGAAATGACACAAATCGCCACGACGTTACCCGACGTACTGGTTGGACCTTTGCTGCGTCGCCTCTCGCCGTCGCGGCTGATTTTATGGCTGGTAGCGACCCGTCCGCTGACCATGCTGCTCGTGCTGAACCCCGAGCAAGAGGAGCAGCAAACCCACGCGTTAGATAACGCCCACCAGCGCGTGGCGATTGGTCGGCATGCTTATATTCACTGTATCGACCTTTCGCTGCCCACCGCGCTGCCCACCGACACCCGCATTGCCTACGACCTGCAGGTACAAAGCACTGATGGCGCGTGGCAGCCCCTGCCGGAGTGGGCGCCGTGGCTATGCCACGATGACTATGACTACCCAGGGTTTGTGTTGGCCTCTCGCCACCACCGTCTGATGCACGGCTCCTGTCGTAAACCCCATCACGATAGCGCCGATGGCTTAGTGCGGGCCGATAACTGGATAGCCGAGCGCCAGGAGTCCCCTACCGAGTGGCCCGCTTGGCTGCTGATGACCGGCGACCAAGTGTACGTGGACGACGTGGCAGGCCCCATGCTGCGGGCGGTTCATGCGCTGATCGCCCGCCTGGGGCTGGTGGATGAGCTGCTTGAGGGCGCTACCGTCGATGACAGCCAAGCGCTGTATAACGCCCCGGAAAGCTACTACCACCGGGAAGCGCTGCTGCCGGATGTCACCAGCAACGCGGCGCTGCGTGAGCGCTTTTTTGGCGGCGTAAAAAAGCCGGTATTCACCTCGGCGAACGCCCAGAACCACCTGATGACGCTGGCCGAGATGCTCGCCATGTACTGCCTAGTGTGGTCGCCCGTGCCGTGGCAGGTGATTGCCTATGACGCCCCGGCGTTAGGCGAAAAAGATGCTGAGGCTTACCAGGAAGAGCAGGCGATCATCGAAGCGTTCGTAGAGGGTCTGCCTCAGTGCGCGCGGCTGATGGCCCACGTGCCCAGCCTGATGATTTTTGATGATCATGATGTCACCGATGACTGGAACCTGACTGCCGACTGGGAGCGCTGTGCCTACGGCCACCCGTTCTCAAAACGTATTATCGGCAACGCGCTGGTGGCGTACCTGCTCTGCCAAGGGTGGGGGAATGCGCCCGATAAACTTAATCCGTTGCTTCACCAAGCGATCACGCTGTTCGACGATGTCGGCCCGCTGAAGCCTGACCGCCAGGACGCGTTTATCGAGCGGCTGCTGCGCTTTCAGGGCTGGGAGTTTCAGGTGCCGGGCACGCCCGTACTCATTGTGCTGGACACCCGTACGCGCCGCTGGCGCAGCGAGCGCAGCCCCAACCGCCCGTCAGGCTTGATGGATTGGGAGGCGCTGATGGAGATGCAGCAGGCGCTGCTGGGTACTAAAAGCGCGGTGATCGTCTCGCCTGCGCCCATGTTTGGCGTCAAGCTGATCGAAAGTATCCAAAAACTCTTCACCCTGGCGGGCAAACCGCTGGTGGTGGATGCCGAGAACTGGATGGCGCACCGCGGTGCGGCCAACGTGCTGCTGCATATCTGGCGGCACTCCAAAACCCCCGGTAACTACGTGATCCTCTCCGGTGATGTTCACTACTCCTTTGCCTACGATATCGTCGTACGCCGCCAGAAGCGGGCTCCAAAGCTATGGCAAATCACTTCGAGTGGGGTGAAAAATACTTTTCCCAAGCAGTTGCTGAATACCTTCGACCGTTTGAACCGTTGGCTCTACGCGCCGTTATCGCCGCTGAACTGGTTCACCAAGCGGCGCAAGCTTAGCATCTACCCCCGGGACCCAGACCAAGCCAGCGCCGGAGAGCGGCTATGGAACGCCAGCGGCATTGGGCTGGTAAGCCTGGATGAGCAGGGCAAGCCCACGGATATTCGCCAGCTCGATGCCAGCGGTGGCGATGTGGTCTTTCCTCCCCCCAAGGTGCCTGTCGACTCGTAGAGAACCGCTGTCTGTCATACAAATGTCATCGCAATGACGCACGCTTGCTGCCCTAGAACCTTCCTCATGGAGCGTTACAAATCATAGGGATAGTGGACGTTTGATAGGGCAGCAGGCATATGACCGCACAAGAAGCGCAGTGGCTAAATAAAATTATTGCGGCAGAAGAGCTGCATGTGCTTTTCCAACCGATTGTGGACGCCAATCAGCAGGCCATTTATGGCTATGAAGCGCTGATCCGCGGGCCAAAAATGTCCCCGCTTCACTCCCCTCTGCGGCTATTTGATGTGGCGACCCAGGCTGGCCTGCTGGTTGAATTGGACTTGCTGTGTCGGCGGCTCGCCATTCGCCGCTTTGCCGAGCTTGAGCTGCCGGGGCTGTTGTTTCTCAACGTGATGCCGTTAACCATCGTGGAGCGTGACTTTCGCGAGGGGCTGACGCTGAGCTTTATTCAAGAGAGCGGCCTGCCCCCTGAGCGCGTGGTCATTGAGTTGACCGAGCACGTGCCCATTCACGACTACGAACTGATGCGTCAAGCGGTGGACCACTACCGCGATATGGGCTTTCAGGTGGCGCTGGATGATTTAGGGGCCGGGCACTCCAGCCTGCGCCACTGGTCAGAGCTGCGGCCCGACTTCGTCAAGTTAGATCGCCACTTTATCTCTGGTATTGATCAAGAGCCTGCCAAGCGCGAGTTTCTGCGCTCCATTTTGGATGTGGCGCGTAGTCTGGATTGCCAGCTCATTGCGGAAGGGGTCGAGACGGCTGCCGAGCATCTCTGCCTATGGGAGCTAGACCGCGGGTTGGCACTGCTGCAGGGGTTTTACTTTGCCCGGCCAAGCCTTCAGCCGCCCATGCAGCTCAATACGCTATTACCCGCGACGACCCAGCTAAAAAGCCCGGCAGGGCGCACTGCGCACTCTATTTTGCGCCCCATTGAGAGTGCATCCGCGACTTACTCGGTGCCAATGCTTGCCGAACGCTTTCGCGAAGACCCGCGTCTGCGCTGCGTGGCGGTGATCGAAGGGGGCGTACCCGTGGCGGTGGTGCGCCGCAATGCCTTCCTCACGCTGTTCACCAATCAGTACAGTCACGCGCTGTACGCCAAGCGCTGCGTGCTGGAGATTGCTGACCCTAAAATGATCGTCGCGGATGCGGATCTCTCCCTGGAGGCGCTTAGCCAGCAGCTCACCGACATCCGCGACATCGAACAGGAAGATTTCGTCATCGTCGATGGCGATGGTCAGTACCTGGGGATGGGGAATATCGTCGACTTGCTGCGAGAAATTACCGCGATTCAAGTGCGCCAAGCGCGCCATGCCAATCCGCTCACCGGGCTGCCCGGCAATATTCTGATCAACGAAACCTTGTCTTCGTATTTATCCCAAGGCAGCGGCTTTGCGGCGGCCTATGTGGATTTAGATAACTTCAAAGCGTTTAACGATGCCTACGGCTACGCCCGCGGCGACCACGTGATTATTTCGCTCTCAAGGCTGCTACAGGCCCAGGTAGAGAGTGCGGGTGGCTTTATCGGCCATATCGGCGGCGACGATTTCATGATGCTGCTACCTCTAGGGCACTGGGAAAGCGTCTGCCAGCAGATTCTCCACTCTTTCGAAGTGATGGCGCCTGGCTTTTACGAGGAGAGTGACCGTCTTCAGGGGGGGATTTCCATTGAAAGCCGCCAGGGCGGCGTGACATTCTTCCCCTTCGTCAGCGTCTCGATTGCCGTCAAGCCGATTACCGACCCCGCCCCTTGCAAGGCGCTGGAGATCGCCGCGCAGCTCTCGGAACTCAAGCGCCAGGCCAAGAAAACCGCGGGTAACAGCCTGTTTGTGGAGCGGCGCGGCTGCTGTGTAGGTGGCTGTCGCTAGGTTGTCACGCAGCCGTAATCAGGGCGTCACGAGAGTGTCCTGCCGCTGTCATATCAAAACATCACTATGGCGTTAACACTTCATAACTCGCTTAGGTGATGCATGCACACTCTCTCTTTCTCTCGTACGCTGTTGAGCGCCGCCGTAGCTGGCACGTTTGCACTGGCAGCGGTCACTGCCTCTGCTGATCTCTCTTCGCGCTACGTGGACAACGACGGCGACATGATCGCCGACGTGCCCAGCGACGAGTCGCAGTGGGTTGACCCGGATACGCTGGTCTTTGCTTATACGCCGGTGGAAGATCCCGCCGTTTATGCCGACGTTTGGGCCGATTTTCTGGACCATCTGAGCGACGCTACCGGTAAAAACGTCCAGTTTTTCCCCGTGCAGTCTAACGCTGCCCAACAGGAAGCGCTGCGCGCCGGTCGTCTTCACGTGGCGGGCTTCAACACGGGCGGTGTGCCGGTGGCGGTCAACTGCGGTGGCTTCCGCCCCTTCGCCATGATGGCGGCGGAAGACGGCAGCTTCGGCTACGAGATGGAAATCATCACCTACCCCGATAGCGGCATTGAGTCGGTGGAAGACCTAGCCGGTCGTCAGCTGGCCTTCACCTCCGAAACGTCCAACTCCGGTTTCCGCGCGCCTTCCGCGCTGCTGCGCTCTGAGTATGGCCTGGAAGCGGGCGAAGATTTCGAGACAGCCTTCTCTGGCTCTCACGACAACTCCATCCTAGGCGTGGTGAACAAAGATTACGACGCGGCCGCCATTGCCAACTCTGTGGCCAAGCGCATGCTGTCACGCGATGTGGTGAGCGAAGGCGATTACAACGTCATCTACACCTCGGAAACCTTCCCCACCACGGCCTATGGCCTGGCGAACAACCTGAATCCTGAGCTTGCCGAGCAGATTCAGGACGCGTTCTTCAGCTACGACTGGGAAGGCAGTGCGCTGGAAGCCGAGTTTGCCAACTCTGGTGAAGCCCAGTTCATTCCGATCACCTACCAAGAGAACTGGTCAGTGATCCGTACCATCGCCGATGCTAACGGTGTGACGTACGACTGCGACTAATCCATCGGTTGGTCCATGATTTTCTCGGCCAGGAGGGCGACCTCCTGGCCGAGCCGCTATGTAGCCATTAGAGAAGTGCTTGTGAACGCAAGCACGAACGCATAAGAGACTGAGGCACCCTCCATGTTGACACTCACCGGCGTTGGCAAACGTTACCCTACCGGCGACCGTGCGCTGACCGATATCCAGCTCTCGCTGCCGAAAGGGCAGGTTATGGCCCTCATTGGCCCGTCTGGCGCGGGAAAGAGCACGTTGATCCGCTGCGTGAACCGCTTGGTAGAACCCACTCAAGGCAGCATTCGCCTGGAAGACGTGGAGCTGACGAAACTCTCTGGCAGCCGCCTGCGCCATGCCCGCCGCTCCATGGGGATGATCTTCCAAGAGTACGCTCTGGTGGACCGCCTGAGCGTGATGGAGAACGTGCTCTCTGGTCAGCTGGGCTATGTAGGTTTCTGGCGCAGCTTTTTACGCCGCTACCCGCAGGAAGCCGTGGCAGAAGCGTTTCGCTTGCTTGAGCGTGTAGGCCTGCCCCACGCGATTGATAAGCGCGCTGATGCGCTCTCCGGTGGCCAGCGCCAGCGGGTGGGCATTGCTCGAGCGCTGCTGCAAAGCCCCAAACTGCTGCTGGTGGATGAACCCACCGCGAGCCTGGACCCTAAAACCTCTCGCCAAATCATGCGCTTGATTCGCGAGCTGTGCGCCGAGCGCGAGCTGGCCGCCATCATTAACATTCATGATGTGGCGTTGGCTCAGCAGTTTGCCGACCGCATCGTTGGGCTGCGTGCCGGGGAGATTGTCTTTGACGGTAAGCCCAGCGATCTGACTAGCGAGATGCTGACCACCATTTACGGCGAAGAGGATTGGGACACGACCCCTGAGCCTGCCGATGATGACGAGGAGGAGAGCAGCGGCGCTACGTTTCATGCCACGCCGCCCCAGGCAGCCACGGCACCACACATGCCGCGCCAGAACCGCTTAGCGAGTGGAGGCGCGCAATGAGCACGACGGACGCTCAAGCTCGCCAGCAGGCCGCCCGCCAAGGCCAGTGGCGGCGACTGCCGCTGATAGAGAGCCGCCGCCTACGTTGGGCGCTGGCGCTGGGTGGCGTGGTGTACCTGATGCTGGCGCTGGCATCGGTGGAAGTGAACTGGGCGCGGGTGGCGGAAGGTGCCGGGCGTGCGCTGAACTTTCTCGGCGCGTTTTTGCAGCCGGACTTCGTCAGCCGCCAGAGCGATATTCTGGCGGGCTTGATGGAAAGCCTGACCATGACGCTGACCTCGACGGTGATCGGCGTTCTGCTGGCCATCCCGGTGGGGCTAGGGGCTGCGCGCAATATCGCGCCTTTACCGATCTACGCGGTGTGCCGGGCCATCATCGCCGTCTCGCGCACTTTTCAAGAGGTGATCATTGCCATTCTGTTTGTGGTGATGTTCGGCTTTGGCCCCTTTGCGGGCATGCTCACGCTGGCCTTTGCCACCATCGGCTTTATGGCCAAGCTGCTGGCAGAAGATATCGAAGACCTCGACTGGAAACAGGTAGAAGCCGTGCGCGCCACCGGGGCGAGCTGGTGGCAAACCATGAACCACGCCGTGCAGCCGCAGGTGATGCCGCGGTTGATCGGGCTTTCTATGTACCGGCTGGATATCAATTTCCGCGAGTCGTCGGTGATCGGCATTGTCGGGGCGGGAGGGATTGGCGCAACGCTCAACACCTCGCTCAGCCGCTACGAGTACGGCACCTCGGCCGCCATTCTGCTGATCATCATCGCCATCGTGCTGATGAGTGAGTACGCCTCCAGCCATGTGCGTCGCTGGACGCAGTAGCGCGCCGTCGCACGCTTGTTGCCAACCCTTTACGTAAAGCCTGAAGGCAAAAGGAATTCTCCATGCCGGTGTCAACTTCCTCAAACGGTATGCCGCAGTGGCAGAGGCGCACCACCCGCGCCCAGTGGCTGCAGTACCTCGCTTGGCTGGCGGGCGTTAGCCTGTTCTTACTCTGCTGGAAAGTGATCTCTGACAACACCATGTGGGTGTTTGTGGAAGACGCTGGCCGCCAGGGTAGTGACCTGATTAGCCGTATGATGCCGCCCCGCTGGGAGTACGCCAGCGAGCTTTGGAAACCCATGTGGGACACGCTCAATATCGCCACCTTGGGCACCGCGCTGGGCATTATAATGGCGTTTCCGGTGGCGTTTTTAGCCGCGCGTAACACCACGCCGCATCCGCTTGTGCGCAGCTTGGCACTGACCATCATCGTCTCGTCGCGTTCGATCAACTCGCTGATTTGGGCGATGCTGCTGGTGACCATTCTTGGCCCTGGCGTGCTGGCGGGCATCATCGCCATCGCGCTGCGCTCGATTGGCTTTGTGGGCAAGCTGCTCTATGAAGCCATTGAGGAGATCCATCCCACACCGGTGGAAGCCATCAGCGCCACGGGCGCTAGCCGCCTGCAGGTGATGAACTACGGCGTGCTGCCGCAAATCATGCCTGCCTTTGCGGGGATCAGCGTGTACCGCTGGGATATTAATATTCGCGAATCGACGGTGTTGGGGCTGGTGGGCGCAGGTGGCATAGGCCTGCAGCTGAACGCCTCCATCAACAGCCTAGCGTGGAATCAGGTCAGCGTTATCTTCGCGTTGATTTTCGCCACGGTACTGGTGTCGGAGTGGGTCTCGGCTCGCGTTCGTCACGCCATTATTTAATCTGTCCGTGAGGGGGAGAACCGCTATGCGCTTTGCCAATGCCGAGATCACAACGATTGACCTGATGCGCCACGGTGAACCGCAGGGTGGGCGAATGCTACGGGGCAGTACCGACCATCCGCTCAGCGATACTGGCTGGCAGCAGGTGACCGATGCAGTGATGCGCCATACGGTGGAGGGTCGGCCACCCTATGATGCCATCGTTAGTTCGCCGCTGGCCCGCTGTCGCGAATTTGCGCTCTGGTTAGGGGAGGAGTTCGACCTGCCGGTGCAGGTGGATGATGATCTGGCCGAGCTGCATCTTGGTGGGTGGGAAGGTAAAACCTATACCCAGGTATACGAGCAGGAAGGCATCGAGCAGATGAGCGCTTTCTGGTTCGACCCCGCCCGCGCCGCACCGCCTGGCGGAGAAACCTACGCCGAGCTGGATGCTCGGGTCAGCGAAGCATGGCGGCGGCTGTTGGCGAATCCGCCCGGCTACCATGTGCTCGTGGTAGCCCATCTGTTCGTCTGCAATGCCTTGTTCCGTCAAGTGTTAGAGCAGCCGTTCAGCAACGGTCTAGTGATGGATCTGCCCTATGCCGCCATGAGCCGCCTACGCCACGAACGCCATGCTATGGGCGAGAGCACATTTATCGAGTGGGTCGGCCGGTAAGCGCGCGTGAAGCAGTATCGGGTCAACGGCGCTTAGGCCATGATAAGAGCAATACGTTTTTTGGAGCGTTGCCATGCCGTTGACTCGCCGCTCATCTCTTTTTGCGCTGCTCATGCTGCTCTTGGCAGGGTGTGCCAGTAACGACGTGGCCATGGCCCCCGCGCCCAGCTCGCCAGCGGGTATGTCGATGGAGCGCGCGTTGATACTCTCCCATGCCCAGCAGGCGATCGGCACGCCTTATCGCTTGGGTGGCAACTCTCCCGACGGTTTGGACTGCTCCGGCCTCGTCGAGATGACCTACCGCGCCGCAGGTATTCGCGTGCCACGCACCGCCGACGGCCAGTTTCGTGCGCTTCCCCAAGTAGATGCCCCACGTCCCGGCGACCTGCTGTTTTTCGGCGATGGCAACAAAGCCACGCACGTTGGCATCTATGGCGGCAATCGTCAGATGATTCATGCTCCCGGCAGTGGCCGAGCGGTGGTCAGCGTGCCGCTGGATATCGACTACTGGCAGCAGCGCTTTTTAGGGGCGGCAGGTCCAGCCCCTTAAATGAGCTGCCAGGGTGATACAGGTCAAGGTATATTTTTCTTATCGCTATACACTCGGACTGTTTTGCCAGCTAATCGTATTTAATTGCCTGGCAAAATGCGGCAAACTTGGTAAATAAAGAGTCTATATAGGCCAATAAAAAAACGAGTACGCCGCTTACCTCCCTGAACGATGTAAATTGAGGCTAAGCAACGCGATGAAAGAGATTCTCCACCGCTTACCGATGCGGTTTAAGTTTGCCCTAGTATTGGTGCTGCCTTTGATAGCGCTGGGATGGTTTGCTGCCAGTGGTGCCATTGCCCGGCAGGCAGCGGTTAACGAGCTGTCACGTATGCAAGCACTAACTGCACTGGCTCAACAGGCAGGGGGCTGGGTACATCAAGTGCAGCGGGAGCGCGGCATGACGGCTGGCTTTTTAGGCAGCCAGGGAAAGGTGTTCGGAGATCGGTTGCGCCAGCAGCGTTCAGATACGGATGCTGCTGCGGAAGCTTTTTTCCAACAGCGTGATCAACTTGATGCAACGCTGCTGACCTCCACGATCAGCTCTCAGTTGGCTGCGGTTGAGCAACAATGGCAGCAAAACCAGTCGCTGCGTGACCAGGTAGACCTGCTTAGTGTGGCAACACCGGAAGCGCTAGGCCACTATACAGGGCTTAATAGCTTGCTGATGGTACTCGTTGGCGAGCTTGCCCACTTAACGGGAGAGGGCGCGATTACCCGTCAACTGGCAGCCTATTATAATTTGTTAGAGGCAAAAGATTTGGCAGGTATTGAGCGTGCGCTTCTTTCAAATGTATTTGCTGCCGATGCGATGCCTGAAGCGACCCTGCAGCGTCTCTTGTCATTAATAGGTGAGGAACGTGCATTTCTAGAAACTTTTCGTGTCTTATCTGGTGCTGCTAACCGTGAGGCACTGGAGGCAGCTTTGAGTGGCCCGGAGGTTGAGCGCGTGCTGGAGCGGCGCGCACTAGCGATTCAGCAAACGGCAGGCTACGGGGTAAACCCAGAAGAGTGGTTCGATTGGCAAACAGTAAAAATTGGCCGCTTAAAGGCGCTGGAGGATAGTGTGTCTGCATCTATCGTGAGCACCGCTGATGAGCTTAAGCGCCAAGCACAGCGAGATCTATGGTGGTACTTAGCGATTGCTGTAGTGACTGCTGTAATTGCCATTGGCATGGCAATACTCATTGTTCGCACCATAACGAGACCGCTTCAGCGAGCGTTAGTAAGCATTGCGGAACGCGGCGATGACTTGACGCAGCGCCTGCCGGTGCCCGGTAGTGATGAGCTTTCTAGGCTTTATCAAGCGGTAAACGATGCGTCAGCGCAAACAGAACAGTTGATTGCTGAAATGAAGCGCAATGCACAGTCGGTAGCGCTTGCCAGCAATGAAATTGCTCAGGGCAACCAAGATCTTGCTCAGCGCACTGAGGAGCAGTCAGCGTCACTCGTGCAGACAGCTTCCAGTATGGAGCAGATGACCGCCACCGTGCGGCAAAATGCGGATAACGCACACCAAGCTCAGCGTATGACTGGTGGCGTTGCTAACCAGGCACAAGAAGCTACTGAGGTGGCAATGCAGGCCCGGCAGGCAATGCAGCACATTCATCAGGCGAATGAGCAAGTGACAACCATCGTAACGGCTATCGATAATATTGCCTTTCAAACTAACCTATTGGCACTGAACGCATCGGTAGAGGCGGCGCGTGCTGGCGAGCATGGGCGAGGGTTTGCAGTAGTCGCTGATGAGGTACGTAAGTTGGCAAGCCGCAGTGCCGAAGAGGCTAGTCAGATCCGCCACTTGGTCAACAATAACGTAGCGCGTATTAACGAAGGTGAAGCGTTAGTTGCCACGACAAGTGACACACTGGAAAAAATTGCTGCGCGTGTGCAGCAGGTGGCGACACTGGTAGACGAGATTGCGACAGCTAGCCATGAACAGTCAGCGGGAGTTGAGCAGATTAGCCATGCGATGGCACAGCTTGAAGATGTTACCCAGCAGAATGCTTCTTTGGTTGAGCAAGTCGCCACGGCAAGCCGCTCGCTAGATGACCAGGCTGAAGAAATGACCACGCTGGTTAGCCGTTTCCGCGTTGCAGAAATATCGCCACGCCATAGTCAGCAGCTTGCCTACAGTTAATGGCGCTAAGTAAAACGCGAAAAAGGGAACCCTGTGTTCCCTTTTTGTGAGGGAGAGGGGCGTTGGCTTATGTCTGCTGAGGCTAAAGTAGCACGTTGATTTAACGCTATTTAATCTAAAACATATGTAGCAAGACGGTGTTAATATAATCGAAAGCCATTAAATTTAACCAGCTTATACGAGGAGAGCAGAGACGTATGCGCCCGCCCTTGAACGACTCGAAGGAGCAGTCTTTGCCTCACCCCGCTGCCCAAGCAGTATCTTGGCCGTTTAGCGCCGCCACAATGTCAGTGACCGATTCTAGTACGCTTTTAGCGCCTGCTGAATCGGCGTTTCGCTACGCTAATGAGGCCATCATCATTACCGATGCTGATAATCTTGTGGTGGATGCTAATCCAGCCTTCTGCGAGCTAACGGGGTTGGCGCTGAGTGAAATTCGAGGCCGGTCGCCGGAAGCGTTTAGCATTTTGCCACTTGATGATAGTCGCACCACGCGTCTGTTACGCGAGGAGCTTCAACTGCGTGACCGCAGTAAAAGTCAGATTAGTTATCGTAGCCACGACGGGCAGTTTTACCCCGGTATGATGTCAATTAACCGGGTACGGGATGAGCAGGGTCGAATTGATCATCATGTGATTGTGCTGGCAGATCTTTCTGCCATTCCTTCCCACGCCCGTCACTTGAACCGTGAAGTCTATTTTGATGCGTTAACAGGGCTGCCAAACCTGCAGCTGCTAACTCAGCTTATCCAAGAGTCTATTCAGCATTCGGAACATCGGCAGCTACCGCTGGCGATTTGTTCTCTGGATATTGATCACTTCCAAGCCATTAATGATCGCCTTGGCCCCCAGATAGGCGATACGTTATTATCAGCATTCGCGCAGCGCATCAGTCATCTGCTGTTTGGTGATGATGTACTTGCTCGTATTGGCGGTGATGAGTTTGTACTGCTGCTTCACCATGGTGTCGAGGACTCGTTTTTTGAAAAGCTGTTGGCCTCCATTCGCCAACCGCTAATCGTTGAAGGCCAAGCAATTTACCTGACTGCCAGTTTAGGCGTTACTTCTTACCCAAGCGATCATGCTCAAGGCGATGTGCTTTTGCGCCATGCCAACCAAGCTATGTATCGCGCCAAGCAGCGCGGCCGGGATACCTACCACCTTTTTGATCCTACCCATGACCTTCTGCTTCAGGTACGCCATGAGCAGCGTCAGCGCTTTATGGATGCACTAAAGCATGGCGAACTACGACTTTTCTATCAGCCGCAGGTAGATATGCGCAGCGGCCAGGTTGTGGGTGTTGAGGCATTAATTCGCTGGCAACATCCCGAGCGTGGGCTGTTATCTCCTGGGCAGTTTTTGTCAACTATAGATGCCACCCCGCTGGAAGTGGATCTAGGCGAGTGGGTGTTAGAGCATGCGCTACAACAGCTGACTCAGTGGCAAAATGACGGTATTGAAATGCCGATTAACGTCAATATCAGCCCTACGCACCTTTTAGTGAGCAACTTTAGCCAACGCTTAGCAGAGCTGCTTGCCCGCTACCCTACGGTGTCGCCTTCACTGTTAAAGCTGGAAGTATTGGAAAGTGCGGCAATGCATGATGTGAAAGCTGCGCTAAAAAATATGGCTAGTTGCCAAGCGCTAGGAGTCAGTTTTGCCATTGATGATTTTGGTACTGGGTTTTCGTCGTTAACTCATTTACGCCAACTGCCTGTCAGTCTAATTAAAATTGATCAAAGCTTTGTGCGCGATATGCTGAGCGACCAGGATGACATGGCAATTGTCGAAAGCGTTATTTATATGGCGAATCGCTTTAAACGTCCAATGCTGGCCGAAGGCGTAGAGACGCTTGAGCATGCCAAGGCGCTAATGGCGCTGGGATGTGAGTTAGCCCAAGGGTATGGTATTGCTCGGCCAATGCCACCAGAAGCCGTATCAGAGTGGCTAACACATTGGACCCAGCGTCATGAGTGGCGAGCGTTAGCCACGCTATAGTCGCTCAAATGATTTAGCGTTTAAGCTGTCTGCTCGGGCGGCTCGTCATTGGCAGGCTCACTATCATGCTCACCACGCGCTTGGTTCATCTCGCTCTGTTTTTGTGCGGCCTCTAGCTTTGCTTCGAGTAAATACTGCCGTGCTTGAGCGGCAACTTGCAGATCCTTTGGCGATGGATCAGCTGGTGCCATGGCGGCTGCAATCACTGTCTGCATCTTTTCGACTGTAGCTTGTGGATCGCCAGGAACCGGACCGTAATCAATCGGCACCTCACCGGCTACTGCATAGCGTTTGCCGTCTGGGCCGACCTCATAATCGTAAGAAGCACCGCCTGTGTAGGGCCCGCCTGCTGTTTGATGAGCCATTTCATGCTGGCGCACTTCTCGATCTGTCTGCTTTAACTGCTCAAGTTGCTGAATCTCTTCCGGGGCTAACGGAGTGCCATCAGGGCGAGTAGGGCCCGCCGTCTTTTCGCTACTCTCTGTACGCTCGTCTGTCTCTTTGCTTGGCTCAGCGTTGGAAAGCGGGCCGTCGGCCTTAGAGCGTTGACTGCTAGCCTCGTTCCGCTCGACCCGCGGAGTAGGCAGGTTGGAAGCCGACCAAGTCGCAGTGGAGCCGGAAAACGCATTTAAAGCAGAAATATCCATAAGCGATTACCGATGTTTAGGCCATTTCAGTTAGTATAGAGTATCTGCGAGCCAGCCGAATTGCGCAACGTTATGCTCTCAATAGACGTCATTATTCATCTAAGTGTCAACGAATGCCTTGCCCACTATGAAGGGCAGTACGACAATGTGCGTACACGAAGTGTAGATGGTCGCTGGGTTGTTTTCCCTGCTCAAGCGCTTAGACGCGTGGTTGGGGAGGAGGGGGTTCATGGTGTTTTTCGGTTAACGTTTACCGAGCAAGGCCGTTTTCACGATATTGTTCCACTTAATCGCCACTGATCCTGCTTATGCCCCAATATAATGCAAAAATGACGCTGAATGAGCTTGTTTACTCCGTCATTCCTAATTTAAACACCGCCGAGCGTTTAGTGTGCAACACCTTAGATAGCTTGATTGAGTCTGCAGAAAACCCTCTTGATGTCTTTAAGCGCACCGAACAGCGCCAAGCATTTAATTTAGAACTACACCGAATCCGCATGAATATTAAGCATTTGCTGGATCGCTATCGCGCCGATGTTGATGAAATAATGCGAAAAAATGGCGGTGTGGATGGGCCGGTGATTGAGCCAGATGCGTTAGAGGCCGATGCCATTCAAAGTGCCATTGATATTTATCAGCATGTTCGAGCGTTTCAGCGTGGCGAGCAGCGTCATCCAATCCCGCGCCGGTGATACATACATGGCATTAATATTGCTTGTATAATGTGGCACGTGCTTCAGGACTACCCGCCTGAATGCTTGCAGCTCGCCTACCCGGCAGCAGCTGCTTACACATTAGGAGATTACCCATGTCTGCCTCACCTGTCACATTGATGGTGGCTCGTCGCGTCGCGAATAGTCGCTACCAAGATTTTAACCGTTGGCTAAATGAAGGTCGTGAACTCGCGGCTGACTTTCCTGGCTACTTGGGGTCCGGTGTATTGGCGCCCCCTAAAGAAGATGATGAGTATCAGATCATTTTTCGCTTTGACAGCCAGGAAACCCTTTCTGCTTGGGAGCATTCGGCCTCTCGCCATGCTTGGCTTGAGCGGGGTAAAGGCCTTTACGATGCGCCCCATGAGCACCGGGCAACAGGCTTGGATGCGTGGTTTAAGGTAAGCCCTGGAGCTACCCCACCACGCTGGAAGCAAGCCGTAGCCGTCTGGCTGGCGTTTTTCCCCATTTCACTACTGTTTCAGTGGACGTTTGGCAGTGTGTTAGCCGAGTGGCCGCTCATTCCGCGGGTGCTGGTGAGTACCATGATGCTGACTCCCGTGATGGTGTTTGTGTTTATCCCGCTTTCAACACGTTTACTAGCGCCGTGGTTACAAGGCAAGTGGTCACCCATGGATCTTTTTGCCCGCTTTCGACAGCAGCATAGAACGTGAGTGTTTATATTGTTCAGCCTCCTTATGATTCGCGTCCACCATCTAGAAAATTTTCGAAGCGTATTAAAGAGCCCGCCCAGTGCACGAGCGCTGGGCGGGCTAGCGTGTTTACCTGCTAAGGCTAGCCAAACAGCGCGAAGCTTTCGGCATTGAGCCACATATGAACCAGGATACTGGCGATATACCCCAGCAAAATCACGGGCGACCAGCGCAAGTGCCCCATAAAGGTATAAGAACCACGCGCTTGACCCATCACGGCCACGCCAGCGGCTGAGCCAATCGATAGCAGGCTACCACCTACGCCCGCCGTCAACGTGATTAGCAGCCAGTGCCCATGAGACATTTCAGGTTCCATGGTAAGTACGGCGAACATGACCGGGATGTTATCAACCACTGCAGACACTACCCCTAGCGCAATATTCGCCCACGTAGCGTTCCAGCCGGTGTAGAGTGCTTCTGAAAGCAGCCCCAGGTAACCCATAAAGCCAAGACCACCGACGCACATCACTACCCCGTAGAAAAACAGCAGTGTGTCCCACTCTGCCCGAGCAACGCGGTTGAAGACATCAAACGGCACGACGCTCCCTAGCTGTTCCAGCTTTTTGTTGTCACCCAGGCGGCTATAGCGTTCCCGCTTGCGTTCCAGTGAGCGGGGTAGGCTCTGGCGTAGGTAGTAACCAAAAAACTGTAAGTAGCCTAGGCCGGTCATCATGCCCAGCACGGGCGGAAGGTGAAGCAGTGTATGACACAGCACCGCTGTGCCAATGGTCAGCAAAAAGAGCGCAATAATGCGTCGCGCTCCGCGCTTGAGCTGTACATCTTCATATACGCTGCTGGGCTTTTGATCTTTAATAAACAGGCTCATTACCATCGCTGGGATCAGGAAGTTAACCAGCGACGGAATAAACAGGATAAAGAATTCCTGGAATTCAATCAGACCGGCCTGCCATACCATCAGCGTTGTAATATCGCCAAACGGACTAAAAGCACCGCCTGCGTTTGCTGCGACCACAATATTGATACAAGCAAGGTTAATAAAGCGTTTGTCGCCTTCGGCTACTTTAGTGATGACGGCACACATTAGCAGCGCAGTGGTTAAGTTGTCGGCAATCGGAGAAAGAATAAAGGCAAGGCCGCCCGTTAGCCAAAAAAGTGTACGATAGTTAAAGCCTTTGCGCAGCATCCAGGAGCGCAGCGCATCAAATACTCGGCGCTCCTCCATGGCGTTGATATACGTCATGGCGACCAGCAGGAACAACATTAGCTCGGTAAACTCCAGAAGCGTCACGCGAAACGCGTACTCGGACGTATCCGACATGCCGTTCTGGACATATACCCAGCCAATGAGTCCCCAAATAATACCGGCGGCCACCAACACAGGCTTGGATTTGCGCATGTGGATTTTCTCTTCGGCCATGACCAAGGAATAGGCCAGGACAAAGATTGCCACCGCGAAGAACCCTACCGCAGAGGTGGTTAAATCAATCTCACCTGTGACCGCGAAAGCGGCTGGGCTAATAAAAAATAATAAGGCCGCTAACAAAAAAGGCCAGCAACGAGTCACTCGAAGCTGGCCTGGGTCATGATGTAACGTCATCATAGTGTGTTTATCCTTATAATGGTTAAAAGAAGGGGGAATAAGCGACGCTAGTTTAGCAAGCGATATTGCGCTGCAATACGGAATAAAACCGAATGAAAGCCTGTGATAAATAAGTTATTGCGTCTTTTTTTTGGAAATTATCCGTTTCGCTAATAGTAAATTTCGCCAGATAATGTAATGAATTTAGGCTGAATTAGTTAGACGATAGTCGGCTATAAGTAACCCTACCATTACCAGTCAATGTGCTAGACACGGCTTATCGGCACAATGAAAGCCACTTCCAGCCGTCTCAGCACTCGTGAGAAATCAAGACGAAGGCCGGTAGGGGGGATCAACACACAGGAGGGGGGGGCGGCATGCACACAGGCATACACGGTGCGCAATGCTGTATAGAGTGATGCGAAAGCATACAGGCACAAAAAAACCCGCACGGGGCGGGCTTTTCAGCGTCATTCAGACCTATATGGGAGCATCTGAATTTAGGTGGGTGGTGGAGGCGGCGGGAATTGAACCCGCGTCCGCCAGCACGCGCCCATTGGCTCTACATGCTTAGATTCCGTCATTTGCTTTAGCGCGACTGACTCCGACGGTCAGGATTCAGCCACGCGAGCCTTCTAAAGTTTAACGGTTGACGAGAAGACACCGCCAACCGCGGTCCTATCAGCTTTAGCTCATATCCCCGCAGTGATGAATAGGCACATCACCTTGGGGCCAGACAAGAAGCTAGCAGGGTTTAAGCTGCCAGCGCGCCTTGAGCGTAGTTTTCGTCGTTTGCGACTATTTTTCGTGATGTGGTATTTACGAGATACATCACGCTCTCGGCATGCACCGCAGGGTTTGTCACCGGCGTCGAAACCATGTCGCCCCCTTAGTCAGAGCCGCATTCTAACGTGCTCATCGCTAATTGACCAGTTATGCCTTGTTATGTTCCCGCATAATTCGACCTTTTTGGCGATTCCAGTCGCGGTCCTTCTCAGTGGCCCGCTTATCATGGATTTTCTTACCGGTCACCAGCGCCAGCTCGCACTTCACCTTGTTGCGCTTCCAGTAGAGCTTGAGCGGTACACAAGTGTGGCCCTTGTCCTGGGTGACCGAAAAGATTTTGGCGATCTCTTTACGGTGAAGCAGCAGCTTACGAGTTCGCGTGGGGTCAGCAATTTCATGGGTGCTGGCCGTGTTCAGCGGCATAATATGGCTGCCCAGCAGGAACGCTTCGCCGTTGCGAATTAAAATGTAGGTGTCGGTGAGCTGCGCTTTACCAGCACGAAGGCTTTTCACTTCCCAGCCAGCCAGCGCTAAACCCGCTTCGAAGGTTTCGTCGATATGGTACTCAAACCGTGCCTTCTTGTTCTGGGCAATGACACTGCTGCCGGGGCCCTTACTGTTACCTTTCTTAGTGGCCATGGAACCTCATCGTTGATCTGTCAGTAGCATCCCCCTTCGTTATGTGGGGAGGCGTGATACCATTCAAGGTCTGAAAAAATGTTTCCCATGATACGCTTTGGGCACTGTGAAGTCAGCGGAGAGGTCAATGCCAACCGTTAATCGTACCGCCTTGGTGCGGCACACCCCCCAACAAATGTTCGATTTGGTCAATGACTTCGAACGTTACCCCGAGTTCCTGCCGGGATGCCGCCGCGCGCGTCTGCTGGAAAAGGACGATCAGCACCTGGTCGGAGAAATGACTCTGGGTCGTGCGGGGGTCGAGCAAACCATCACTACGCGCAACGACCTGCACGCACCAGAGCGGATCGAGCTTTCGCTGGTCAAAGGGCCCTTCAAGCAGCTCAAAGGCCGCTGGCTGTTCATCCCCATGGGGGATGATGCTTGCAAGGTCAGCCTGGAAATGGAGTTCGTATTCGCCAATCGGTTGCTGAGCATGGCGTTTGGCAAACTGTTCCAGCAGATTGCCGGGCAACTGGTCGATGCCTTCACCAAGCGCGCCAACGAACTGTATGGCCGTTGATGACATTGCCGTCGAGGTGGCCTTCGCGCTGCCTCACAAGCAGCGAATCGTCGCGCTGAAGGTACCCAGCGGCACCACTGCCAGAGCAGCCGTTGCCATGGCCGACCTGCCCAGTCTGTTTCAGGAACTGCCCGCCAAGACCTTCGAGCAGGCGCCGCTGGGCATCTTCGGCAAGGCGTTGCGCCACCCCGATAAAGAGCCGCTGCGCGAGGGCGACCGTGTGGAGGTGTATCGCCCGCTGCAGATCGACCCGAAGGTGGCCCGCCTAGAGCGGGCCAAGCGTCAGGCCAAAGAGCAGTAGCCTGGCGCTTACTCGCCAGTGATGATCGGCTGCGGCTCGGGGGCGGTTTCCGGCGTGGGTGTTCGCTGGCTGGGCAGTGCATCTAGCGGGTCGGCACCTTCAACGGCCGGCCCCATACCGCGGTCTGTGCTCACCGGCAGGTCGCGGGATAGGTCTCCCTCCTGCTCAATGTTGACCAGTCGGCTCGCGTCATCAAACGTGAGCGTGACGCGGCGCTGCTCAACATCTCCATAGGCTTTATCGATGCGGTAAACGTAGTCCCATTCGCGGGAGTCGAAGGGCGCTTCCAGCAGTGGGCGGCCCATTACGTAGGCTACCTGCTCTTGAGTCATGCCCGGCTGGAGCTGGCTGACCATCTCCTGGGTGATCAGGTTGCCCTGGGGGATGTCACGCTTATAAACGCCGACATAGCTACAGCCACTGACAATGGTCAGGGCGACGGAAAGGGTAATGATACGAGTCAATTTTTGCATTTGAGCCTGTTCTTCACTATCGTGGTTTCGGTCGATGATACCCGACCTAACCTGTTACTGCGAAGAGCAACCATGGCCGATCAGAACCATGAACTACGCAAAGCCGGGCTGAAAGTGACCCTGCCGCGCGTCAAGATCCTGCAGATTCTCGAAAATGCTTCGGGCCAACACCACCTTAGCGCAGAAGAAGTGTATAAAACACTGATTGATGCGGGCGAGGATGTTGGCCTGGCAACTGTCTACCGCGTGCTGACTCAGTTTGAATCAGCGGGCCTTGTGATTCGTCACAACTTTGACGGTGGCCATGCAGTATTCGAGATGACCCAAGAAGACCACCACGACCATATGGTGTGTCTGGAAAGCGGTGAGATCATCGAATTTGTCGATGACATTATCGAGCGTCGCCAGCAAGAGATCGCCGAAGAGCACGGCTACGAGCTAGTGGACCATGCTCTGGTGCTGTACGTACGCCCTCGCGGGTCTGACGTTACACGCCAGGATAGCGGCCCAACGAATCGCAAATAGTGAATCGTTAAAGCGAATAGCCGCGTAAAAAACGCCCCCAGGGTGCCAGCGAATACTCACTGGCGCTCTGGGGGCGTTTTGTATTCAACGGGGGCTTGGGGTAGGGCGTGCCCGTTTGGTGGAAGTGCGCGCCCGCTTGGTGGATCAGTGAGGCAGGCGCTGGCTGGCGTGAAGCATCTCACGTGCATGGGCCAGGGTCTGGTCGGAAAGTGTCACGCCGCCCAGCATCCTCGCCAGCTCGCTAATCCGGCCGCGTTCGTCCAGCAGCGCCATGTGGGTGAGCGTGGTGTCTCGCTTGGCGCGCTTTTCGATGTGCAGATGCTGGTGCGCCTGGGCAGCCACTTGAGGCAGGTGGGTCACGGTCATTACCTGGCCGTTTTCGCCTAGTTTACGTAGCAGTTGGCCGACGATTTCCGCCGTTGCCCCAGAAATACCCACGTCCACTTCATCGAAGACCAAGCTCGGAATCGTCGAATGCGACGCCGCTACCACCTGAATGGCCAGGCTGATGCGCGACAGCTCGCCACCGGAAGCGACTTTGGTGAGCGGCCGGGCGGGTTGGCCCGGGTTGGCGCTGATCAGGAATTGCACATGGTCCAAGCCCTCGGGGGAAGGCGTTTCGCGTGGGGTGACGTCCACGTCGAAACGTGCTTTGCCCATGGCCAGGAAGGCCAACTGCTGCTGCACCTCTTTGCCCAAGCGAACAGCAGCCTTTTGGCGTGCTTCGGTGAGCTGTTTGGCTTCGCTGCGGTAACGCTCGCGGTACTCGGCCACTTGACTGCTGAGAGCTTCTAAATCATCGTCGCTGGCTTCCAACTGTGCCACTTCCTGTTTGAGCTGGGCGTGCAGCGCGCAAATCTCCTCTGGGGCGACGTGGTGCTTGCGGGCAATGCGATGTACATCGCCCATGCGCTCTTCCACCCATGCCAAGCGCTCAGGATCTAATTCAGTGGTGCTGGCTAAGCGGTGCAGCTCGCTGGCGGCCTCTTCTACCTGAATGCGGGCGTCGCTGAGCATGGTGAGCGTATTGGCAAGCGTGCCTTTATCGCTGCCGGGTAGGGCGCTGAGGTGGGAGTAGGCCTGGTTGAGTAGCGACAGCGCACCGCCTTCATCGCTTTCACAGCAGTCGGCGGCAAACTGGGTTTCGCGCAGTGTTTCTTCGGCGTGGGCCAGCGTGTGCTGCTCCTCTTCGAGGGTTTGCAGCTCTCCTTCTGCCAAGCCTAGCTGATCGAGTTCTTCAACCTGATAGCGCAGCAGCTGGCGTTTGGCTTCTACTTCGCTGCCCTCTTCGCTGAGCTTTTTCAGCCGACGGCGAACGTTGCGCCACTCACGGAATGTTTCAGCAAGCTGGTGGCTGCGTTCGCGTAAACCGGCGTAGTCATCCAGTAGCGCCAAATGCGTTTCTTCGCGCATTAAGGCTTGGTGGGCATGCTGGCCATGAATTTGAATCAGCTGCTCACCCAGGGATTTTAAATCCGCGATAGTCACTGGATGGCCGTTAATCCATGCTTTGGAGCGCCCGTTGGCGGTCACCACTCGGCGCAGCAGGCACTCGTCGGCGGGCAGTTCGCGGGCCACCAGCCATTCGGTAGCGGCGGGCAGGTGCTGGATATCGAAACGGGCGGAGAGGTCGGTTCGCTCGCAGCCGTGGCGCACGCTACCCGCATCGGCGCGCTCGCCCAGGCAGAGCCCCAGAGCACCCAGCAGAATGGATTTACCCGCCCCGGTTTCCCCCGTAATGGCGGTCATGCCACGGGTGAGGTCGAGTTCGAGACGATCAACGATCGCATAGTCTTGGATCGCTAGCTGCGTAAGCATAAGGCCTCCTGAGGCGGTGCGGCACAGAAGCTGGATACTTATCCAATAATTGTTGTTTTATACAGTAGTCGATAACTCACTTCAATGCCCCTCTTGAGATGGCTTTGATGGCCCCCATATAGGCTGCATACGTGGTTAACACCCGCTACTTACCTCAGGTGGCCGCCACCGGCACCGTCACTTATTTCAGGAGCAAGGCATGGCAAAAGAACCGCAAACCCCGTTGGAAGATGAGCTGGCACGCCAAGAGCAGGAAGCAGAGGTCACCGACCAGTCTGCCGAAGAACGGTTGGTGGAAGGCGAACTGGAAGGGCTGATCGATGACGATGCACCGCTGAAAGATAGCGCTGGTAGCCCCGAAGCCGACGTGCTGGCCGCTCAGGTAGAAGAACTCGAGCAGAGCCTGGCGGAAGCCAAAGACCAAGCGCTGCGGGCTGCTGCCGAAGCTCAGAATGTTCGCCGCCGGGCGGAGCAAGAAGCCGAAAAGGCGCGCAAGTTTGCCCTAGAGAAGTTTATCAAAGAGCTGCTGCCCGTGGTGGATAGCTTGGAGAAAGCGCTGGAAAGCATGCAGGACGATGCGTCCGAGGCGCATCGCGAAGGTGTCTCCATGACCCTCAAGATGCAGCTCGACGTGCTGAGCAAGTTTGGCGTCGAAAGCATCGAGCCCCAGGGCGAGCCCTTCGATCCACAGGTGCATGAAGCCATGGCGATGGTGCCGAACCCAGAGCTCGACCCCAACACCGTGATGGATGTGATGCAGAAAGGCTATCTGCTGAACGGCCGCCTCGTGCGCCCCGCCATGGTCGTGGTCAGCCAAAAAGCGAATTAAGCCGCGTTGACGCATTGCCGCAAAAAAAGCCCTTGAAATGCGGCAAGCGGCCCCCAAATAAAGGTCAACCCCGCGGGATAAGCCCGCAACTTGTTTAAAGAGCAAATTTTTTAGTTTTGTAACAACTGAATTCGAGGTTTTTGCTATGGGACGCATTATTGGTATCGACCTGGGCACCACTAACTCTTGTGTGGCCGTGCTCGATGGTGACAGCGCTAAAGTCATTGAAAACGCCGAAGGCGGTCGTACCACGCCTTCTATCATTGCCTACACCGACGACGGTGAAATCCTGGTAGGCCAGGCCGCCAAGCGCCAGGCCGTGACTAACCCGGAAAACACTCTTTACGCCATCAAGCGTCTGATCGGCCGTCGCTTCAAAGACGACGTCGTTCAAAAAGACATCAAGATGGTGCCCTACAAAATCGCCGAAGCCGACAACGGTGACGCGTGGGTAGAAGTAAAAGGCAAAAAAATGGCGCCGCCGCAGGTGAGCGCGGAAGTGCTGAAGAAGATGAAGAAGACCGCCGAAGACTATCTCGGCGAAGCGGTCACCGAAGCGGTCATCACCGTACCGGCCTACTTCAACGACAGCCAGCGTCAGGCTACTAAAGATGCGGGCCGCATTGCCGGTCTGGACGTCAAGCGTATCATCAACGAGCCGACCGCTGCTGCTCTGGCCTACGGCATGGACAAAGCCCGTGGCGACAAAACCATCGCAGTCTACGACTTGGGTGGTGGTACCTTCGATATTTCCATCATCGAAGTCGCCGACGTGGATGGCGAAACGCAGTTCGAAGTATTGGCAACCAACGGTGACACCTTCCTGGGTGGTGAAGATTTCGACCTCGCGTTGATCAACTATCTGGTCGATCAGTTCAAGTCGGACAGCGGTATCGATCTGTCTGGCGACAACCTAGCTATGCAGCGTCTGAAAGAAGCCGCCGAGAAAGCCAAAATCGAGCTTTCCAGCGCGCAGCAGACCGACGTGAACCTGCCGTACATCACCGCCGACAACACTGGCCCGAAACACCTCAACGTGAAGGTGACCCGTGCCAAGCTGGAGTCGCTGGTCGAAGATCTGGTTCAGCGTTCGCTCGAGCCGTGCAAGATGGCGCTGAAAGATGCAGGCCTGTCCGCGTCTGAAATCGACGAAGTGATCCTGGTCGGCGGTCAGACCCGCATGCCGTTGGTTCAGAAGAAAGCGGCAGACTTCTTCGGTAAAGAAGCCCGTAAAGACGTGAACCCGGATGAAGCGGTTGCCGTGGGCGCTGCGATTCAGGGCGGTGTATTGGGTGGCGACGTAAAAGACGTTCTGCTGCTTGACGTTACCCCGCTGACCCTGGGTATCGAAACCCTGGGTGGCGTGATGACGCCGCTGATCGACAAGAACACCACCATCCCGACCAAGAAGACGCAAACCTTCTCGACCGCGGATGACAACCAGACCGCCGTGACCATTCACGTCGTTCAAGGTGAGCGTAAGCAAGTGTCGCAGAACAAGTCGCTGGGTCGCTTCGACCTCGCCGACATTCCGCCGGCACCGCGCGGTGTGCCGCAGATCGAAGTGGCGTTCGACCTCGATGCCAACGGTATTCTGAACGTGTCTGCCAAAGACAAGGCGACCGGTAAAGAGCAGTCCATCGTCATCAAGGCGTCTAGCGGCCTCTCCGATGAAGAGATCGAGCAAATGGTACGTGATGCCGAAGCCCACGCGGACGAAGACAAAAAGTTCGAAGCGCTGGTGCAGCTGCGTAACCAAGCGGACGGCATGATTCACGCCACCCGTAAGACCGTTCAAGAAGCGGGCGATAAGGCCACCGATGACGAGAAACAGGCCATCGAAAACGCCATCGCCGAACTGGAAGAAGCGGTGAAAACCGATGACCAGGACGACATCCAGAAGAAACTGGATGCGCTGACCGAAGTCTCCGGCCAGCTGGCGCAAAAGATGTACGCCGAACAGGCAGAAGCGGCCCAGGCGGGTGGTGAAGGTGCTGAAGAAGCCAACACCAAGCAGGACGATGACGTGGTTGACGCCGAGTACGAAGAAGTCAACGACGACAAGAAGAAGCAGTAACCCACCTCTTTCTGCCAAGGAAAGTGGTGACGCGGGAGGCAACTCCCGCGTTGCTGTTTCCGCGGCCGAGACGCCTATAGTGTGTAGCTAACCAGGAGGCGTAGGACCCATGTCCAAACGCGATTATTACGAAGTCCTGGGTGTCGAAAAAGGGGCCGATCAGAAAGAGATCAAAAAGGCCTATCGCCGTCTGGCGCAAAAATTCCACCCTGATCGAAACCCGGACGATACCTCCGCAGCGGAAAAATTCCGCGAAGTGTCGGAAGCTTACGAAGTTCTGAGCGATGGTGAGAAGCGCGCGGCCTACGACCAGTTCGGCCATGCCGGTGTGGATGGCCAGGGCGGCGGCTTCGGTGGCGGCGGCGCTGGCGATTTCAGCGATATCTTCGGCGATGTGTTTGGCGATATCTTCGGTGGCGGCGGTGGCCGTCGTCGTGGGCCCAACGCACCTGCACGGGGTTCCGACCTGCGCTACAACCTAGAGCTGGATCTAGAGAGCGCAGTGGCGGGCACCACGGTGGATATTCGCGTCCCGCGTCATATTGAGTGTGACCGCTGTGACGGTGGCGGCGCCGAGCCGGGCTCCACCAAAGAGACCTGCCCGACCTGTCATGGTCACGGCCAAGTACGCATGCAGCAGGGCTTCTTTGCGGTTCAGCAAACCTGCCCGACCTGTCACGGCAGTGGCCAGCACATCAAAGTGCCGTGCCACAAATGTAACGGCGAAGGGCGCGTGCGCGAAACCCGCACCCTCTCGGTGAAGATTCCGCCGGGTGTGGATACGGGAGACCGTATTCGTCTCAACGGCGAAGGCGAGAGCGGCGTGAACGGTGGCCCGGCGGGCGATCTGTACGTTCAGGTGTCCATTAAGCCGCACCACATCTTCAAGCGTGACGGTAAGCACCTGCAGTGCGACGTGCCGATCAACTTTGTTGATGCAGCGTTAGGTGGCGAGCTGGAAGTGCCCACGCTAGATGGTCGCGTGAAGCTGAAGATCCCGCCGGAAACCCAAACCGGCAAACTCTTCCGCCTGCGCGGCAAAGGCGTGAAGCCGGTACGCGGCGGTGCCCCCGGCGACCTGCTGTGCAAAGTAGTGTTGGAAACGCCCGTCAACCTCAACGACGAGCAGAAAGACCTGCTTCGCCAGCTGCAAAAGAGCTTTGATGACAGCAATAGTCATAGCCACTCGCCGAAAAAGACTGGCTTCTTCGACAGCGTGAAGAAGTTCTTTGAAGAGATGAAGCCGTAAATTAAACCATCTTAGGAGCCTGTCGTTTGATTATTCGGCAGGCTTTTTTTATGCTTGTCTAAAAATGTATCAGAGTATGCTATGAATATATCTCCGAAAATTACGCCTGATACAGTCAGCAAATACATATATTTCACCACTCCTCGCGAGTTGGATGCTGTCTCAGACGATTGTCAGGGGGTGTACGGATGGTATGCGCCACCACCAAGTAAAATTTCTCCGCCAATTGATGAAAAAACTTACTCACATTATTCTGCTATTTGTAGGTCTGCAGGTAGAGAACTACTAAAAGGCAAGAGATACTCAACTGAAGTTTTTAGACAATCTTTGCCGCAGCAGAGTTATTATGTCAATAAGCTTAGTAATCGTCATGTCATAGAGCTATCAGCTGTGGCCACAGTTTTTTCAGCACCACTTTATGTCGGCAAAGCATGCGGTAAAGAGGGTGTAAAGAGAAGATTGCTTGATGAGTCTAAAAGTGAAGATTTTAAAAGAAAATTTTTAAGACTGGCCGCAGGTAATGATGCGATGCCCAGCTTTAATTTTAAAAATTGTCTAATAAAGTATGTTGACGTAAGGTCTTTGCTTATAGATGGTTTGTCGGTTGAGTTGGAGCAAGTGGATTATATTATCGAAGATGCTTGTAAGTTTCTTGAGCAAGCAGTTTTTTGGGCAGCTTTTCCGCCTCTAAATAAAAAAATGGGAGTATGATATGAATTTTAAAATGTCTTTAGATTCTTTTAAGCAAAAAAAAGAGTCTAGCACTTATTATTGTACGTTTTCTGAGCAAAAATATAATGCGCTACACAAAGTTTATGTTATGTCAGGAGCCACAGAAGTGGCAAATGTCAAGAAAAATAAAGATATAATGCTTGTTGATGATTTGCGCGGCGATGAATTGTGGGGCATGCATCAACTTATACAGCGCAACATATCTCACTCTCGAGTCGATGAAATTGTAGCAAATTATCTTCAAAATTCCACAAAAGCTGTGAAGTTTTTTCCTTCTATTACTGTAGTTTTAGTTCCAAAAGAGGGTAAAAGGCCAGGTAATCGATATGCAAATAGTGATGATAATGGCTTGAATATAGATGGTGTTAGTATTTCACATCCTGGTGCTGAGGATAAAAATAAACTTTTTAATAATGTGCCAGTGGAACTGAAGTGGGACAAAGATAAAATTTCTGCGGTTGTTGTTGATGGTCAACATAGAGTAGAAGCGTTGAGGCGGTTTTACCATGGAGAAGGCTCTGAGGGGGAAAGTAGTATTTCTGTCTCATTTGTTATTTTTGAAAACTCTGATGATTTGCCGGTAGTAGACGCTACTAGACAGCTATTTATTGATGTAAATAATACTCCTAAAAGAGTTTCTGAGCAAAAACTTATTTTTATTGATGATAGAAATCTTCTTAGAAGAATTAGTTCTCGTGCGCTTGGTGCTTTACCACCTGGGGGGAACTCGGAAGAAGATCCTTACCAAAAACTACATAAAAAAGGGTGCTTTTCCTTCACATCACTTGATTATGTGAATAAGTATTTAGTTGGTGAAGATGGTAGTGATGATGAGGATATAAATACAATTTTCAGAAGCCATGAAGGTCTTTTTCCATGGGAAATTACTCACATACTGACATTGCATGATAATTTGATCCAATCAATATTGTTATCAGATAGTGGTGTCGTTGACGGCAATGCTAGCTTAGTTAAAGTATGTCGTATCATTAATGAGAATATCCTTGAGAATTTACTAGATGATGCTCTTTCGGGGTGGCCTGAAAATCTTGATGATTTGCCTGATTTTTTAAGAAATAATGGCTTAGAAGAAGGCGAGCAAGAAGCGTTTATACGCTTAACCGAGCTGCGTTTGAGTTATTTAGAGGCATTAAATGAAATAAACGAATCAGGCGAGTTGAAAAAAGAAAGAGATGAAAAAATTAGAGGCTTGAAGCTACAGTATGCTACTAAGTACGAGTCTTTAAGAGCTTTCGATTTTTCTGTAAAAAGCACTACGAACCTTGTCGGATCTTCGCTGAGTTCAGTTTGTGAAATAGCTTCTAGAGTGTTTAATAGTCTTTGGTTTGTTAGGGAGATACATGATACTTTGACAAATGGAGTAGAGGGTTTTGGCCCAGAAGATGCCTATAAGTTTGTTGTAATGAGTAAGGAGAAGTACTCGTCCTGGAGCCGTAATGGTACGGCTAAGCTAAAAAAAGCTCGTGAAGAGTACGTGAGCATTAATGATTTTAGTGAAGCCAAAAGTTTGGCATTGAAGTCTTTTATACAAAAGCTAGAGTTTCAAACTAGTGGTAATTTATTAAGGACTTTAGTAGGTCAACAAATGCTCTTTGGTTATCTAGATACAAAAGATCGTCTTAAAGATGGTGATTTGTCTTATCTTAATGAGCATTTGGGTGAGCTTGTTCAGCCAATTAATAATTTAGGGTTGGCTGGTTATTTTGATATTAAGAAAGTGGTGAGTTTTACTGTATGTGGATTTGTTTTAGGTTTGTCACCATGGGAAGGATTGATAGTTAAAAATGGTGCTATGAGTCCTGGGCCTAATAATGCTGCAAAAGGTAGTAAATTGTTAAATTTAATTTCTCATGAAGTTAAGATTCGTTCTGATATTTCTAGGAAAAGGGTTGGTATGAGTGATTATAATTCAGTGATTATGTCCTATGGCTCACGCGTGTTTGAAAAGCTTAATGTTGAAATGACCATAGACTCCATATGGAGAGAGCTCATTAATAGTAGTTGTTTGAATTATTTAACGGAAAACGAAGCTAATAACTTTACCTCTCCTGACTTTCCTGATGCCGAGAGTGCATCATACCCTCGGCTGGTTAAAAAAGTTTTAGGCGGCATGTATTATGAGAGGGTCTATGAAGAAATGCTGCCGATAATGAATAATTAGAGGCTGTTTTCAATATGCAGGGCCCATAATAAAGCGGCTTCATCGGGTGATGCAGAGGGGTAGAGGTTCTTTAATGCAACCTCTACCAATGCCTGACACTCACCTAACCAAACTGCTTTATCAAGTTTGATAATCCCCATAGCAGGCCTTTCTAGATCTTTTAAATTTAATATAATGTTGTTTTCTAGTGATAAAAAAAACTTTTCGCTTGCTAACTGGTTAATACTTTCTCCACTGGACTGCTTAATTCGCTTCAAACGATCTTCAGCTTTTTTCGTCAAGGCAATCTTGCGATCAGGAAGCATAGTCAAAATAACCTTCTTTTAACGTTGTGGAGCCAGTAGTTGGGTTGTAAAGCATTTCGTATGTCTTAGAAATGGCCTGGTTGAAGTGCCCAGAGTTATGATGTTCTAACGCTATTTCCGTATCTGTCGAGAGTAAAACGACTTGATGGCTTGCGGTTGGAAAGTAATGATCGATGATCCGTTGGCGATGCTCTGAATCCAGTCGCCCCAGCGGGGTGTCGATAATAATGGGTAAACGCTTGCCAGAGCATTTCCCCAGTGCTTCGAGCATGGCCGTGGCGTAAATTTGCTTTTCACCTGCCGATAACTGGTTACGATCTAGCGTCTTACCGTCAGCGTGCTGCAAATTGACGGCAAAGGTGTGCGGGTTGATTTGCGGCGTAATATGTTCGTAGCTTTTTCGAGATAGGCGTTTGAATGACTCACCGAATGCGTGTTCCAGCTCTTTAACTTTGCTGATTTTGGCCTTCTCGATATAGCTCGACAACATATCCCGCACGTTATTCGCCATCTCTATGGCATGGGCATTATCCGACTGAGACTGATGTTCCGCCTCTAGCTTTCTGAGCTTACGTAGGCAATCCATGGCAGCCCTTAGCTCACGCTTGGCATTTTCACGTTTCTCTTCTATTAGGCTATGTAAGCGGCCTTGTGACAGCTGCGCTTCATGTAATTTTGCATACAGTGGTTTGATACGCTGTTCATCCGGTGCGCGCTCTAAATTGGTCGCGCATTCGCTCAGCTCATGCCGTAAGCGCTCTAGCTTCTCTTCTAAGGTATCTACTTCTTGCTTTTGCCTAGGAGCCTCAACGGTAATTTGGTGCCGTAAGCGCTCAATCTCGCTATCCGATAAGTCGTGAATTAGCTCTATTTTTTCGGGCTCAACTAGGTTTTTACCGAATGCTTTGGCAATCGCTTCATCTAGCTGCTGCTCTTTACCGGCAAGCGCGCTGGCTAGCTCTTTGCGTAGTGCATTAGCCTGACGTTTAGCGGCTTTGTGGGTGATCAACTGCTTACGGTAGTCGCTTTCTTTGTCTAATTGCTCAAGCAGCTTACCTAGCGCGGTAGGTGCAAGGGCCACTGGGTAGAGCGAGCCTTTCAGCGTGCGAATACGTGCTTTAAGACTATGCTGCTCTGCTAGCAAACGCTCCATGCGTTCTTGTTCGGCAGAACGATTTTCATACCAAGCTCCACCGTGCGCTTCGATTTTTTGCTCTTGCTGGGCGATATCAGCTTTTAAGTTATGCAGTTGGTCTTCTAAGGCTTCTTTCGCGTCTCGCTCGATTTGGTAGTTGGTGTAATAGCGTTGGTAATCGCTCTCTAACTGCTCCGCTTCCTTACGAATGGCGTCAGGGAGACGGCCCTTGGCGTGGTTGCGGATATATACGCTCAAGTCAGCCCGTAACTTGCTGACAAGGTCGAGCCCTAGCAAGCGTTCAATAGCGTTCGCCAGTGCAGCATTGCCGTTTGACTCAGCAAGCTCGGCGATTTTTTCGCCATCAAAGAAAAACAGATCCGCAATACCAATAGGGATGAGGTCATTGAGGAAGCTTTGAGCCTGCTCATAGGTTAGTGACTTCAACACTTCATCGTCGCGCGTAATCTGCAGTTTTTCGCTGACCACGCCACTGGTGTCGACGAACCAACTCCGCACGACATCATAGTCATGCGGGTATCCGCCCTTACTGTCGCTAAATTTTAGACGCACGTATGCTCGCCTGTGCGGTGTTTCATTACCGCTAGGCTTATGGATCGAGTCGGCTAGATAGCGATGATAAGTGTCATTGCCTACCTTGTTGCCCAGCGTGCGTCTTCCATACAGGGCAAGTCGCACTGCGGTCAAAATGGAAGTTTTGCCAGCACCATTCAGGCCGCCAAAGAGAATAATCGGCTTTTCCCCACTTAGGCCGTTGGGCCTGAGATCAATTTCGTGGTTGCCGCTATAAACCCTAAAATTGCCTAGCTGGAGTGTATTGAGGATCATTGATCAAGCTCCGCATACTGTAGTTCTAAGCCTGTCAGCAATTCATCATAAACGCTCTTGGCATTACGGGTTTTGCCTTGGTAGGTAGTATTGTCCTGAAACATATCCTGCATCACGCTTTTGGCGTCATGCATGGTAGTCAACGTCATGCTGGCGTCCTGTTTTTTGCTGCGCAGGCTGTCTAAATCACCCCAGTCTTTATTCAGGAGCGTGTCAATGCGTTTAAAAACGCCGTGGCGCTTACTCAATCCATCCAGTGACTGCTCTAGCTGTAACAGCTTGATAGCTAATTCTGTAGGAGTATTGTGCGCACGGCACGCTGAACTGAGGGCTGCTGCATCTTGTTGAGAAAGCACACCCGCTGAATCCTGCATCCATTCCAATTTGTAGCCGTATACGCTGGCATAAATAGAGGGCAGTGTATCAAGAGCATCCGGTTCGTTTGGGTCGTTCAGCCACTCGATGCGGATATGCTTAAGCTCATCTTCATGAATAAGACGGATAGGGTTGCCGTCGTCATTGAGATGTTTTTGAATTTCTAGCAGTTTCTTTACCCATGCTTGGCGATACGACATCCAGTAAGGGCCTGGAATGACCTTTTTTTCGGTAGTGGTGTCGTCGTCAATTTGGCCGCGCGCGTAATGCACCTTACCTGTACGGCGCTTGTGGTTACGGTACTTTGCTTTGTTGTGGGGCTTTGTGGTGCGATAAAGCAGATCCCGAAACGACTTGAGTCGTTTCATCCAAAGCTCGCCTGATTCAATTAACCCTTCCATCGCTCTATCTTTGGTGACAACCGTGCATGTCCAGCAGCCAAAGCGTGAGTTACCACAAGAAGGTGTTTTGGTATCAATCACAATGGGGCATTCGCCCGCATTCGAGTCTTTGTAGAGAGAGAACAGTTGATGGTGTGTTCCACCCCATGGCGTTGGTGCACCCAGTAGGTACATCCACACCTCATCAAAAGACCAATCTTCGATTGGCATGTAGGTGTAGGCGCCAGGAAGTGAGGAGTGTTTAGAGAGCAAAGACCCATCGACTTTGTGTTTGGCAATAACCTGGGCGCGGGAAGCACTTTCTTGGCTGCGGGCCCCCAAAATGACAATCACCTCGCCGTGATGAGTCACCTTATCGAGAATAAAGCTGCTCACCGGATCAATTTTCATCCGCTCCGTACACCACCGAAAATTCTGTGTTGGAGCGGGGTAACCTTTACCTAGTAAATTAACCCAGAAAGTTTCGCTAGCTTTTGGAACGACCTGGTGAGCAGAAAAAGGCAAGTTCTGTTCTTTTGCCCTGGTGTTGATCTGCTCAAGGGTTGTAGAAATCATGTCCACAACGACTGGCGTTTCGACGAGGGTATCCGACGAAACGACGTAAACATGTTTGTGGCGTTCATGAGGCGGTAGCTTTTCTATCGCCGTGTAGATCAGTGACAGCACCGCTGTGGAGTCTTTGCCACCGCTAAAGCCGATGACCCAGGAGCGCTCATCCTCCAAGTATAGAGTTTGAAGCTCTGTAATCAGGTCTGGAAGAGGTCTGCCGGCAAAGCTTTGTGTGGCAAGCATCTCGTCTTGAGAAGCGTAAAGCGTGGCTTCGCTCATGATGTTCTGGCTCCCTCTAGTTCGAGCTGCTTTTCAGACAGGGGGATATCTAGGCGTCGTTTAAAATAACAAGCTAGCAACTCGACAGATGTATGAGATTTAGAAATTCGACCTTCCCGCAGGCAGCGACCTTCCCACTCAGGGTTGGACCTAAGCCAGTTCTCCTCTCTCAAGGGAATAAGCTTTTCTGTGTACCAGTCAGGGTCGAAATTATCTGGTGCTTCATGGCGCAATGAACAACATGCAACCGCAATGGCTTGTAGAAATACGCCATGAGCATGGATGGTGTTTTGACGGAAATGCATAGACTGCTGTCTGCCGTCCATGACAGCCTGCCAATCGCTCATGACGTTACATACCCCCTGCCAGAAGGCGATGCACTGCGAATGCTCAATGGAGCCAACGGCATCACGCTTACGCTTTTCCAAATAGCGCCAGCTAGCATTTTTGATCGCACTCAGCGTAAAAAGCTTCTGTGATTTGAGGGGAAGAGAGCTTTTTTCAACCTCCGTCAGTCGCTTAAAACAGCCTACTTCTTGCATAACGCAGCGTGCCAATGTGGACGCTTCATCGCGCTGGTCAAAAAAGGTATTTAGAGATGGGCTTGGGCGAATTGCATGCCTGTTGAGATCGGCAAACATTTGCTGGCTGCGTCTTAGCCCTTCATCGACAAATAAAAGTACAGGAATGCTGTCATGGCCCAGCTCACGTTTCTTGGTGATCGCGCGTTCAATAGCCGCTCTGCGATGCTGGCCATCGTTGATAAGTAAACGCGCCGAGCGAGGTATGTGTAACGTACCAACTAGTGAAACAATGGTGTTGTCATTGTTCATTGGCTCAAATTCAACTTCCTGATCCAAAGAAGCTGTAATAGCGGGCAGCACGTAGTTATCAGTATTTTGAACCAAATAGTCCGTAATTTCAGGGATGCGCCCTGGATTGATAGCACGCTGAGCACGATCTTCGGCAGGCATGCCGCTGTCGTCATAATGAAACAGCCGGGGTATTAGCCGCAAAGGGCACATGATGGTGTAGCATGCACGCCCTCCTTGCATCCCTCGTAAAGCAGGGAAGTCATGAGTAGTGCTTGCTGGAATCGATGGCTGTCGCATAGTGACGTTTAATTTAACGTAAGTGTACGTTTATTTTAACGTACTGGGCGCTCTATGTGAATCAATTGCACACATAGAATATGAGCTTATATACAGTAATTTATTTTCTTTTATAGAACACGCCGTTGCATCGGATTCTCATTTGCTGCTTGGTTCTTTGCACTGCGAGGATTACGCTAGTGGGTACTTACTCGCTATTGAGATGGAGAGAACACCATGCCGTTATCCCGAGCAGAGATTGCCACCTCGTCTGGTGCGAAATTAATCAACCGCTTGTGCAAGCACTGGTCGCATAAGCTTGAGGTGGAGCACAGTGAGCAGGACGCCAAGATCGTGTTTGCCAGCGGTACTTGCCTGATGCACGCCGAACCTGATTGGCTACTGGTCTCCATCGAAACCCTGGAAGAAGAGCACTTGGACCAGCTAGAGGGCGTAGTCGAGAGCCATCTAATGCGTATGGCGAAAGACGAGTCGCTGGAGATTGTCTGGGAGAATTGAAAGTGCATGAAGGGCGCTGCCGTTAGCGCCGCATCGCTAAGGGTGGTCTGCTATAATTGCGGCCACCTTTTTTGTTTCTAGTTAATGCCAAATAGCGCACGCGTAGGAGTTTCCATGACCCGAATTGCCATTGTAGGCGTAGCTGGCCGCATGGGCCGCACGTTAGTTAACGCTGTTGAGCAACAGGCTGATGCCTCGCTTGCAGGCGGTATTGTGGAGCCGGGCAGCTCCCTGGCGGGCGTAGATATCGGCGAGCTGGCAGGTGTGGGTAAGCGTGGTGTGGCCGCCGTGGATTCGCTCGACGCCATTGTGGATGACTTCGACGTGCTGATCGACTTCACTGCGCCCCAAGTCACCTTGGCGAATCTGGCATTCTGCGCTGAGCACGGTAAGTGCATCGTGATCGGCACCACCGGTATGAACGATGAAGAGCTGGCCGAGCTAGATAGCTACCGCGATAAGGTGGCCATGGTGTTTGCTCCCAACATGAGCGTGGGCGTGAACCTGACGCTCAAGCTACTGGAAACGGCGGCCAAGGCGCTGGGTGATGAAGGCTACGATATTGAGGTGATTGAGTCCCACCACCGCTATAAAGTCGATGCGCCTTCCGGCACGGCCATTAAAATGGGTGAAGTGGTGGCCGAAAGTTTGGGCCGTACCTTGAAAGAGCACGGCGTGTTTGAGCGGGTTGGGCAGTGCGGCCCGCGTACCGATAAAGAGATCGGCTTCGCTACCGTGCGGGCGGGCGATATCGTCGGTGAGCACACGGTGATGTTCGCCACCGAAGGCGAGCGCATCGAAATCACTCATAAAGCTTCCAGCCGTATGACCTTCGCCAAAGGGGCCGTGCGGGCGGCACGCTGGGTGGCCGCTCAGCCGCATGGCCGTTATGACATGCAGGACGTGCTGGCGCTGAGCTGAGCCGTGGGCTTGTGTTAGACCAAGGTCGGCATAAAGCGCTGGCCCTGATGCGCTAAATGCTGTAACATTCCAAAAATTTTGGCCCAGTGGCTGCAAAGAGCAGCAAAATATCTACAGTGAAGAGCTGTAGAGAGAGCACCGCGCTTGTTGCACTGGCCGTTAAGTGGGAAAAGTAGTCAGCTAAATGCTGCGCCATGGCTAACACCGTTATGAAGGCCAAGGAAAGAGAACAACAAGCGGGATGAAACCGATTTTTTATTATCGGCTTCGTCCCGCTTTTTTACGACCCGACGTTTGCACGCAAACGCCGACAACCGGATCGCCGAGCCTGCGCCCACAGGCTCCCACCAGCATGGGAGAACTTGTCTTGAATAACCCCGCATTGAGCAAACCCGCGATATTGGCCCTGGAAGATGGCAGTGTGTTTCATGGAACTGCCATTGGCGCGGATGGAGTCACAAGCGGTGAGGTGGTGTTCAATACAGCCATGACCGGCTACCAGGAAATCCTCACCGACCCCTCTTACACCCGCCAAATCGTCACCCTGACTTACCCGCACATCGGCAACACTGGCATTAACTCTGAAGATGTAGAGTCCGCCTCGATTGCGGCAGCTGGCTTGGTAATTCGCGATCTCCCCCTGCTGGCCAGTAGCTTCCGTTCTGAGCAAACCCTCTCTGATTACCTGAAAAGCCACAACGTGCTGGGTATTGCGGATATCGATACCCGCCGCCTGACGCGTATTTTGCGCGATAAAGGTGCCCAGAACGGTGCGATTCTGGCGGGTGTCGATGCAGAAGGTGAGGATGCCGTCGAGCGGGCGCTGGCGGCGGCGAAGGCATTTCCGGGCTTGAAGGGCATGGATTTAGCCAAGGAAGTCTCCTGCAAAGAGGCTTACGAGTGGTCGGAAGGCGAGTGGGCCTTGGGCGAAGGCTACGCGGATACCACCCAGGGCGAGCGCCCTTACCATGTGGTCGCGTTTGATTACGGCGTGAAGTTCAACATCCTGCGTATGCTGGCGGCGCGCGGCTGCCGCTTGACCGTGGTGCCGGCGCAAACGCCTGCGGCAGAGGTGCTGGCGATGAACCCGGATGGCGTGTTCCTGGCTAACGGCCCCGGCGACCCCGAGCCCTGTGACTACGCCATCAAAGCGATCCAGGAAGTGTTGGAAACCGACACGCCGGTGTTCGGCATTTGCTTGGGCCACCAGCTGCTGGCGCTGGCCTCCGGTGCTAAAACCGTCAAGATGGGCCACGGCCACCACGGTGCCAACCACCCGGTGCAAGACCTGGATACCGGCACGGTGATGATCACCAGTCAGAACCACGGCTTTGCCGCCGATGAAGCGACTCTGCCCAGCAACGTGCGTGCCACGCACCGCTCGCTGTTCGATGGCACCCTGCAGGGCATTGAGCGTACCGACCGCCCGGCGTTTAGCTTTCAGGGCCACCCGGAAGCCAGCCCTGGCCCGCGCGATGTAGCGCCGCTATTTGATCGCTTTATCGCGATGATGCAGGCGCGCCGCTAAGTTAGCCGCGCTGCCTCTCATTGCCTAGTTACGCCGTTTTGATGCTCATCGTCACCACTTTTTGCGGGAACCGTTATGCCTAAGCGTACCGATATCAATAGCATTCTTATCATTGGCGCTGGTCCGATTGTCATCGGCCAGGCCTGCGAATTCGACTACTCTGGCGCTCAGGCGTGTAAAGCGCTGCGCGAAGAGGGTTACCGGGTTATTTTGGTCAACTCTAATCCGGCCACCATCATGACCGACCCTGCCATGGCCGATGCCACCTACATCGAGCCGATTACCTGGCAGGCCGTTGAGAAAATTATCGAAGTCGAGCGCCCGGACGCCATTCTCCCCACCATGGGCGGCCAAACCGCGCTGAACTGTGCGCTGGATCTTGAAAAACATGGCGTACTTGCTAAGTACAGTGTTGAGATGATCGGCGCCAACGCCGACGCCATTAATATGGCGGAAGACCGCGACCTGTTCGACCAAGCCATGAAGCGCATTGGCCTGGAGTGCCCGAAAGCCAAAGTGGCGCACACCATGGACGAGGCGTGGGAAATTCAGGCAGAGCTAGGTTTCCCAACAATTATTCGTCCTTCCTACACCATGGGTGGCTCTGGCGGCGGTGTGGCGTACAACAAGGAAGAGTTCGAAGAGATCTGTACCCGCGGTTTCGAGCTTTCCAATAACCACGAGCTGCTGATTGATGAGTCGCTGCTGGGTTGGAAAGAGTACGAAATGGAAGTGGTGCGCGACAAAAACGATAACTGCATTATCGTTTGCGCCATCGAGAACTTCGACCCCATGGGCGTCCACACCGGCGACTCCATCACTGTCGCGCCGGCACAAACGCTGACCGATAAAGAGTACCAGATCATGCGGGACGCGAGCCTCGCGGTACTGCGTGAAATCGGCGTGGAAACCGGCGGCTCCAACGTGCAGTTTGGTATGGACCCGAAAACCGGTCGTCTGGTCGTGATCGAGATGAACCCGCGTGTGTCGCGCTCGTCGGCGCTGGCATCGAAGGCCACCGGTTTCCCGATTGCTAAAATCGCCGCGAAGCTGGCGGTGGGTTACACCCTTGACGAGCTGCAGAACGATATTACTGGCGGTCAAACACCAGCGTCGTTTGAGCCGTCCATCGACTATGTCGTGACCAAAATTCCGCGCTTTACGTTCGAGAAATTCCCCCAAGCGAACGACCGCCTGACCACCCAGATGAAGTCGGTGGGTGAAGTGATGGCGATTGGCCGCACGTTCCAAGAGTCGCTGCAAAAAGCGCTGCGCGGTATGGAAACCGGTAACGACGGCCTCGACCCGATCATTACCGAGTTCACCGATGAAACGATGGCCCAGATTAAGGGCGAGCTGCAGGCCGCGGGTGCCGAGCGTATCTTCTTTGTGGCTGATGCTATGCGCGCTGGTATGAGCGTGGAAGAGATCTTTGCGCTGACCAACATCGACCGCTGGTTCCTGGTGCAAATGGAAGACCTGATTCTCACCGAAGCCGCCGTGTCCAAGCACGCCCTGGCAGAGTTCTCGGCGCGTGAGCTGTTCCAGCTCAAGCGCAAGGGCTTCTCCGATGCGCGGCTGGCGAAGCTGCTGGGCGTCTCCGAGAAGGAGTTCCGCAAGACGCGTCAGGCAGCAGGCATTCGCCCGGTGTACAAGCGCGTGGACACCTGTGCCGCCGAGTTTGCTTCCGATACCGCCTACATGTACTCCACCTATGAAGAGGAGTGCGAAGCGGACGTGTCGGATCGCCAGAAGATCATGGTGCTGGGCGGTGGCCCGAACCGTATCGGTCAGGGTATCGAGTTCGACTACTGCTGTGTGCACGCCGCCTTCGCCATGCGCGACGACGGCTATGAAACCATCATGGTCAACTGCAACCCGGAAACCGTCTCCACCGACTACGACACCTCCGACCGTCTCTACTTCGAGCCGGTGACGCTGGAAGACGTGCTGGAAATCGCCGACAAGGAGAAGCCGGTGGGCGTCATCGTCCAGTTCGGTGGCCAAACCCCGCTGAAGCTGGCTCGCGAGCTGGAAGCCGCAGGCGTGCCGATCATCGGTACCACGCCGGACGCCATCGATCGCGCCGAAGACCGTGAGCGCTTCCAGGTGATGATCGACAAGCTCGGCCTGAAGCAGCCGCCCAACGCCACGGCCCGGAGCTTCGAAGAAGCCTTCACCAAGGCCGAGAAGATCGGCTACCCGCTGGTCGTGCGCCCCAGCTACGTACTAGGTGGCCGTGCCATGGAGATCGTCTACGATGCCTCCGAGCTCGAAAACTACATGACCAACGCGGTGAAGGTCTCTAACGACTCTCCGGTACTGCTGGATCACTTCCTGAGCGCGGCGGTGGAAGTGGATATCGATGCGGTCTCTGACGGCCAGCAGGTCGTGATTGGCGGTATCATGCAGCACGTCGAGCAAGCGGGCGTTCACTCCGGTGACTCCGCCTGCGCGCTGCCGCCTTACTCGCTGCCTGCCGACGTGCAGGACGAGATGCGCGAGCAGGTCAAGAAAATGGCCGTGGAGCTGGGCGTAAAAGGTCTGATGAACGTGCAGCTCGCGTGGCAGGATGGCGAGATCTACGTGATCGAGGTCAACCCCCGTGCATCGCGTACCGTGCCGTTTGTTTCCAAGTGCATCGGCACCTCGCTGGCCCAGATTGCCGCGCGCTGCATGGCTGGTAAGACGCTGGCCGAGCAGGGCTTCGAACGTGAGATCGTGCCGCACTTCTATAGCGTCAAAGAAGCGGTCTTCCCGTTCAACAAGTTCCAGGGCGTTGATCCAATTCTCTCGCCGGAAATGAAATCCACCGGTGAAGTGATGGGCTCGGGCGATACCTTCGCGGAAGCCTTTTTCAAGGCGCAGCTGGGCGCGGGCGAGGCGATCCCGGCGCTGGATGGCGACCGTAAAGCGTTCCTGTCGGTGCGTGAGCCTGATAAGCAGGGGATTATCGAAGTGGCCCGTTCTCTGCTAACATTGGGCTTCACGCTATGTGCAACACGCGGTACCGCTGCGGCCCTCGAAGCCGCCGGGCTGCCCGTGGAGCACGTCAATAAAGTCTACGAAGGCCGTCCCCATATCGTCGATCTGCTGAAGAACGACGAAATCGCCTACATCGTGAATACCACCGAAGGTCGTCAGGCAATCAACGACTCTTCGATCATTCGCCGTACTGCTCTCGCGCGCAAGGTGCCCTATGCGACCACCTTGGCGGGCGCTAATGCTGTTTGCATGGCGCTAGAGTACGGTAGGGAGATTACGGTGCGGCGCCTTCAGGATCTGCATGCAGGAGCAAGTCAATGAACAAGGTCCCGATGACGGTAGCGGGAGAAAAAAGCCTTCGCGAAGAGCTCAACCACTTGAAGGGCGAAGCTCGCCCTCAGGTGATTGCGGCCATCGCTGAAGCGCGTGAACACGGCGACCTAAAGGAGAACGCCGAGTACCACGCCGCCCGTGAACAACAGGGGTTTATTGAAGGCCGTATTCAGGAAATCGAGAGCAAGCTCTCTGGCGCCCAGGTGATTGATGTCACCAAGCTGCCGAAAACCGGCAAGGTGATTTTTGGGGTGACTGTGTCGCTCTTGAACCTGGATAGTGATGCCAGCGTTACCTATCGCATTGTTGGCGAAGATGAAGCCGACATTAAAGCGGGGCGTATTTCGGTCACTTCACCCATTGCGCGCGCGCTGATTGGTAAAGAAGAGGGCGATGTGGTGGTGGTGAAAACGCCCGGCGGCGACGTTGAGTACGAAATTGAGAGTGTTGAACACCTCTAATGTTGTGCGGATAGCGCCATAAAAAAGGCCCGATGCAGGTAGCTGCTTCGGGCCTTTTGACTTAGCGGCGCTTGGCGCCGTGTCAGCATAGTACTGTGTGCGTTAGTGCCGCCCGTGATGGTTCTCGAAGCGGGTAACGTTGGAGAGCTTGGGGTTAGCCTTTGGGTTGCGGCGATAAAGCAGCGCCATTTTGCCAATGGTTTGCACCAGCTCGGCGTTGCTGTCAGCCAGCAGCTCGTTGATCATCGCAGCGCGGTCATCCCGTTCGGGCAGAGCGAGTTTCACTTTAATCAGCTCGTGATCATTGAGCGCGCGGCTGAGTTCTGCGAGCAAATTTTCGGAGACGCCGTTCTCAGAAACGGTGACCACTGGGTTCAAATGGTGGCCAATGCTACGAAATGCTTTCTTTTGTGCCTGTGACAAGCTCATGGTATCTTGCGGTATCCCGGTTAGCGCTTAACGTTCCATCTTACGGTGAAATGCCGCTAAGTGAAAGCAATCACGTGAACGCGCCCATCTCTTATTCCAGTGTCAGATTCCCACATGCAGCAAAAGCCTCCAAGCCGTAAACATTCAGTGAGCAAAACCAGCAACAACTGGAAGAAAGAACATTTCGACGACCAGTACGTGAAACAGAGCTGGCAGGATGGCTACCGCTCCCGGGCGAGCTATAAGCTGCTAGAGCTGGATGAGAAGGATAAACTGTTTCGTAATGGTATGACGATCATTGATCTGGGGGCAGCCCCCGGTGGATGGAGCCAAATCGCTGCCGAAAAAGTCGGGCCAGAGGGCGTGGTTATCGCCTCTGATATTCTGGAGATGGATGCGCTGGCAGGGGTGGACTTTATTCAGGGCGATTTTACCGAGGAGAGCGTACTTAACGCGATTCTTGAGCGCCTGGGAAATCGTCCGGTAGACCTTGTTATGTCGGACATGGCCCCCAATATGAGTGGTATGGCAGCCATCGATCAGCCACAAGCGATGTATCTTGTCGAGCTGGCGTTGGAGTTGGCCCGTGAAACGCTCTCGCCCAAAGGGCGGTTTTTGGTAAAGGTCTTCCAGGGGGAAGGCTTTGACGCCTACCTAAAAGAGCTGCGCGGCAGTTTTGACCGCGTGGTTACCCGCAAACCGGATGCCTCCCGGGCGCGCTCCCGAGAAGTCTATTTTTTGGCGGAGGGTTTTCGCGGTTAAACCAGTGCTGGCAAGGCCCTGGTGTTATGGCAAAGTGCTATAGCAAAGATTTATCACCACGATTGCCAGACAGGCAAGCGTAAGGTGTGTCACATTATGTACATTGGACGAACGTGACACAGATGGCCCAAAGCCAAATGTGCTTTGGCAATGGTTGAACGTTAAGCTCTAGTGTAAGGTCAGAGTATTAGCGGTTAACTGACGGATTCTTGTAATGAGGGTAGCCCCTTGAACGATATGGCGAAGAACCTGATTCTGTGGTTGGTCATCGCGGCCGTTCTACTGACAGTGTTCAATAATTTCAGTACGGAAAGCGCACCGCAAACCACTAACTACTCCCAGTTTGTGCAGCAGGTGCAAAATCAGCAGATCCGCAGCGTCACCATCGATGGGTATACCATCACCGGTGAGCGGATCGATGGTTCGCAGTTCCAGACCATCCGCCCTGCCGCAGAAGATCCCAAGCTGATCGACGACCTGCTGAGCAACAATGTCACGGTGGTCGGCAAGGCGCCGGAGCAGCAAAGCATCTGGACGCGGCTACTGATTGCCAGTTTCCCGATCCTGCTCATTCTGGCGATCTTCATGTTCTTCATGCGCCAGATGCAAGGCGGTGCCGGTGGTGGCAAGGGTGGCCCGATGAGCTTTGGCAAATCCAAGGCGAAGCTGCTCTCCCAGGATCAGATCAAAACCACCTTTGCCGATGTCGCAGGCTGCGACGAAGCGAAGGAGGAAGTAGAAGAGCTGGTCGACTTCCTGCGCGATCCCACCAAGTTCCAACGCCTGGGTGGTACCATTCCCCGCGGCGTACTGATGGTGGGCCCGCCTGGTACCGGTAAAACGTTGCTGGCCAAGTCCATTGCGGGCGAAGCCAAAGTGCCTTTCTTCTCTATTTCAGGCTCTGACTTCGTTGAAATGTTCGTTGGTGTGGGTGCATCCCGCGTTCGTGACATGTTCGAGCAGGCCAAGAAGCAGGCGCCCTGCATTATCTTTATCGACGAAATCGATGCTGTTGGCCGCTCGCGCGGTACCGGCATGGGTGGTGGTAATGATGAGCGTGAGCAGACGCTGAACCAGCTGTTGGTGGAAATGGACGGCTTTGAAGCCAACGAGGGCATTATTGTCATCGCCGCCACCAACCGCCCGGACGTTCTTGACCCCGCGCTGCTGCGCCCGGGCCGCTTCGACCGTCAGGTAACCGTGGGCTTGCCGGATATCCGTGGCCGTGAGCATATTCTGGGCGTTCACCTGCGCAAGGTGCCGCTGGCGGATGACGTGAAGCCGCAGCTGATTGCCCGTGGTACGCCTGGCTTCTCCGGTGCCGACCTGGCCAACCTGGTGAACGAGGCTGCCCTGTTTGCGGCGCGTCGTAACAAGCGCCTGGTAGGCATGGAAGAGCTTGAGCTGGCCAAGGACAAGATCATGATGGGCGCTGAGCGCAAATCCATGGTCATGACCGATAAAGAGAAGCTCAATACCGCTTATCACGAAGCAGGCCACGCGATTATTGGCTTGGTCATGCCTGAGCACGATCCGGTCTACAAGGTGACGATTATTCCCCGTGGCCGCGCGCTGGGTGTGACGATGTTCCTGCCGGAAGAGGATCGCTACAGCCTGTCGCGCCAGCAAATTATCAGCCAGATCTGCTCGCTGTTTGGCGGTCGTATTGCCGAAGAGATGACGCTGGGTGCTAACGGTGTGACCACTGGTGCATCTAACGACATCAAGCGTGCCACTGAGCTGGCTCACAACATGGTGGCCAAATGGGGTCTCTCGGATGAGATGGGCCCGATCATGTACGATGAGGACGAGTCTCACCAGTTCCTCGGTGGCCCTGGTCAGGGCGGTGGTAAGCTGAAATCTGGAGAAACCACCGCGCGTCTTGATAAAGAAGTGCGCAAGATTATCGATGAGTGTTACGAGCAGGCGCGTCAGATTCTGCATGACAACCGCGACAAGCTGGATGCCATGGCAGAAGCGCTGATGAAGTTTGAAACCATCGACGCCAGCCAGCTTAAAGACATCATGGAAGGACGTGACCCGCGTCCGCCGGAAGGCTGGAACGACGGTGACTCCTCCGGTGGTGGAATGCGCATCAGCGACGATAAGCCAGAAGCGAAAGCGGATGAGCAAGCGCCTAACGCGTCAAGCGATGAAGGCGAAGAGGATGACGATGAGCCTCGCCGTCGCCCATCTGACCCGCTAGGTGGTCCGGCAGGTCCTTAATCAAGCCATACTGCTGGTGTTAGCAAAGGCGTCCCATATTGGGGCGCCTTTTTGTTATGCTGTGGGCCAATAGCAGTTACGTTTCTTTTCTATTTTTAGGCGGTAGCATGACACCGAACGTTGACCCTTCATCGCCTTCGCGCCAAGCAGAGAGTGCTTTGCAGCTGCGCTGTGGGCGCCATACGCTTGATCTTTCGTTTCCACGGGTGATGGGTATTTTGAACGTCACGCCTGATTCGTTCTCCGATGGTGGTCAGCATGTTGCCTTAGACGATGCGCTACGCCACGCCGAGCGCATGCTGGCCGAAGGCGCTGCCTTGATTGATGTGGGCGGCGAATCGACCCGTCCAGGCGCTATGGCGGTTTCTGAGCAGCAAGAGCTAGACCGTGTTGCACCCGTAGTGGAAGCGCTGGTGCGCGAACTAGATGCGTTGGTATCGGTGGATACCAGCAGCGCCACGGTAATTCGTGAAGCCAGCGCCTTAGGGGCGGGGATGATTAACGATGTGCGTGCGCTAGAGCGCGAGGGCGCACTGGCAGCTGCCGCCAGCAGCGGTTTGCCTGTGTGTCTGATGCACCGCCAGGGTGAGCCGCAGAACATGCAGCACTCTCCTGAGTACAGCGAGCCCGTAGAGCGTGCGGTCGCGGCGTATTTATCCGAGCGTATCGATGCTTGTGAAGCGGCAGGGCTGCGCCGTCATCGTCTTTTGATCGACCCTGGCTTTGGGTTTGGCAAAACCGTCGAGCATAACCTGCGTTTGCTCAAGTATATGGAGTCGCTGCTCGCGCTTGATCTGCCGATATTGGTAGGCATGTCACGTAAAAGCATGATTGGCAAAGTACTGGGTCGTCCGGTAGAAGAGCGGTTAGCTGGCGGCTTGGCTTTGTCGGCTATGGCGGTTGAACGTGGGGCGAGCATTCTACGAGTGCATGATGTTGGGCCTACAGTGGATGCTGTGAATATGGCTTGGGCGGTACTACAAGAGGGCTGTGAGCCGCCCGTTGATAAGGAACTCTCGTTATGACACGACGCTATTTTGGTACTGACGGTATTCGCGGTACCGTGGGTCAAGCACCGATTACCGCTGATTTTATGCTCAAGTTGGGGTGGGCCGCTGGGCAGGTGCTGCGCCGTGAAAAGGGCCGCACGCGGGTATTAATTGGTAAAGACACGCGTATTTCTGGCTATATGTTTGAGTCGGCGCTGGAAGCGGGGCTTTCAGCCGCCGGTGTGGATGTTTCCCTGTTAGGGCCGATGCCCACGCCTGGGATCGCTTATCTCACACGTACCTTCCGGGCGGATGCGGGCATTGTGATTTCAGCTTCTCATAATCCGTTTGACGATAACGGCATTAAGTTTTTCTCCGCAGAAGGCAAAAAGCTGCCGGATGACGTGGAAGGCCGCATTGAAGCGATGCTGGAAGCCCCGTTGACCACCGCCGATGCAGCGCAGCTAGGTAAGGCGGCACGCATTGACGATGCCGCAGGCCGCTATATTGAGTTCTGTAAATCTACCCTGCCGGACCGACTTAGTCTGCACGGACTGAAAGTGGTATTGGATTGCGCCCACGGTGCCACTTACCATATCGCGCCCAGCGTTTTTCGCGAGCTAGGGGCGGAAGTGAGCGTGATTGGCGCCGCGCCAGATGGATTAAATATCAACCACCATGTGGGATCGACACACCCAGCAGCGCTGCGGGCGGCGGTAATTCAGCAAGGGGCGGATTTAGGCATTGCTTTCGATGGCGATGGCGACCGTGTACTGCTCGTTGATGCGGATGGTCGTGAGGTCGATGGCGACGATATTTTGTACTTAATCGCCCGTGACCGTTTTGAGCGCGGCCTTCTGGAAGGCGGAGTGGTCGGCACGCTGATGAGTAACTTCGGCCTGGGGATGGCATTAGACCGGCTCGGTATCCCGTTCCAGCGTGCCAAAGTAGGCGACCGCTTCGTGATGGAAATGATGGCAGCCAACGGCTGGGAGCTGGGCGGCGAAGCGTCGGGACACATTGTCTGTGGCCACGTACAAACGACCGGTGATGGTATTGTGTCAGCCTTGCAGGTGCTGGGGTTAATGGTGCGGGAGCAAAAACCGTTACCATCGCTGCTGAAAGGGCTGGAAAAAGTGCCGCAATCACTGGTTAATGTGCGCTTGCCCGCAGGGTTGAATGCCAAAGAGGTTATGGCTGCCCAACCGCTGTTGGATGCTGTGGCTGCATTAGAGGCTGAATTAGGGGACCAAGGGCGGGTACTGCTGCGCCCATCCGGCACCGAGCCATTAATCCGCGTAATGGTGGAAGGACGCGCTCATTTGGATGTGGATCGCTTAGCTAATAAGCTGGCAGGTCAAGTGCAGGCGCTACTCGGCTAGCATGCTGGGTCGTGAATAGCCGTCCTTGCTTGGCAGAGCGCGTCCTGCTTGTCACTGGGCTTGCAACAGCGGTTGTCTTGACAAGGCGGCTCCTATACCATTTTGCTCCACCTTGAGTGAGGATTATCCATGCGTACGCCATTAATCGCCGGTAACTGGAAAATGAACGGTTCTGCGGCGTTGATTGAGTCGTTTGGCAAAACGTTTGCTTCTGCTGCGCTGCCCGCCAATATCGACGTGGTGGTCATTCCGCCGTTTCCCTATCTAGACGCTGCGCGCCATGCGTTCAGCAACACGCCGCTGCAGTTAGGGGCGCAAACGCTTAATCCTCATCACTCCGGGGCACATACCGGGGAAGTGAGCGGTAGCATGCTCAAAGAGTTTGGTGTGGCCTACGTGTTGGTGGGGCATTCTGAGCGCCGCCAGCTTTACCGCGAAAGCGACGAGCAGGTGTTTGACCGTCTGTTGGCAGCCCTTGATACTGGGCTGACGCCTATTCTATGCGTGGGTGAAACGCTGGAAGAGCGCGATGCAGGCCGCACGATGGACGTTGTGTTGCGCCAAGTAGGCTATATCATGGCTCGCTTAGCACCAGAGCAGCGTCTGCAAATCGTTATTGCCTACGAGCCTGTGTGGGCGATAGGTACCGGCCGTACGGCCACGCCAGAGCAGGCGCAAGAGGTCATGGCAGGCATTCGTGCCTATCAGGCAGGGTTTGATGCGTCGCTTGCCGAGCAGCTGAAACTGCTTTACGGCGGTAGCATGAACGCAAGTAACGCGGCTGAGCTGCTCGCCCAGCCGGACATCGACGGCGGTTTAGTGGGCGGTGCCTCGCTTAAAACCGACGATTTCTACGCCATTTGTCAGTCAGCAGGATAACTCCATGCAAGTTGCAATTCTTATGGTTCACGTGGTGATTGCGGTCGCCTTGGTTGTACTCATCCTGCTCCAGCAGGGAAAAGGTGCCGAAGCAGGCGCAGCCTTTGGTGGTGGTGCGTCGCAAACGGTTTTCGGCTCGCGGGGCAGTGGTAACTTCCTGTCGCGTACCACCGGTATTTTAGCCGCTGGCTTTTTTGTGACCTCGATGGCTCTAGCATACTTTGCCACTCAGGCAGGCCAAGCGCCGGAAGCCGGTATTCCTGATGCGCGGCTGATCGAACAGCAGCAAAACATTCCAATGCTTGACGACTCCCCTGCAAGTATGGATAATACCGCGCCAGTGCTAGAGGAAAGCAGCGAGTAACTTCTTGATGTCGCTTTCTTTAGCCTCCCCTGATGCCGAAGTGGTGGAATTGGTAGACACGCTATCTTGAGGGGGTAGTGACCGTATGGTCGTGCGGGTTCAAGTCCCGCCTTCGGCACCATCTGTTTCGCTGGTTTACCAGCTTCCCAGAATGTCAGGATTGGCACCTGAGGCGAAAGACGCATTTGAAAAAGTTTTTGAAACAAGTTCTTGGAATGAGTTCTTGACGTAAGCCTTTCAAGTGTCTATTATCGTCGACCTAGATTGATGCGGGGTGGAGCAGTCTGGTAGCTCGTCGGGCTCATAACCCGAAGGTCATCGGTTCAAATCCGGTCCCCGCTACCATTTATCTAGTAGCATGGTTTAGGATCAATGGCATGTATTAAGGTGCTTTTGAGCTGCGAAAAATTCGCGACATGTTGCTAAAATGGTACTACAGGTTTCTTTTGAAAAGCCCCTTCCTGTGAAGGGGCTTTTTGTTAGTAGCTTTTTGTAACTGGTTTTTTGTAAACAGCTTTTATGAAGAGCTTTTTGCGAGCCAAGCGTGTCTCAAGAGCGGATGTTGTTCGAGTAGCCAGAGACACATTCCCAGGTAATGCCAATCAGCCACCTAGCTTTTCTTACGACTCCTGGCCAGGTGCCTGATGCAACGGCTATAGGAGCTTTGTCTGTGGCCACAAAACACGCTGCGCTTCACGCGCTGATCGAACCTGTCGTTGCCGCCATGGGCTTCGAGCTATGGGGTATCGACCATATTTCCCAGGGCAAGCATTCGCGGCTGGTGATTTACATCGAGCGCGAGAGCGGTGTCAACGTGGAAGACTGCGCTGATATTAGCCGCCAAGTCAGTGCCGTGATGGATGTGGAAGACCCCATTCCCGGCGAATACCGCTTGGAAGTCTCGTCGCCCGGCATGGCACGTCCCCTTTACTCCCTGGATCACTTTATCCGCTATCAGGGCCACCAGGTCGCTCTGAAACTACGCGTCGCGTTCGATGGGCGACGCAAATACCAAGGGCTCCTCGCAGGTGTCGAGGGCGATGAAGTGCTACTGCAACTGGAAGGCGAAGAGTACTGCTTTCCTATCGAAAGCATCGATTCTGCGCACGTTGTCCCGCAGTTCGACGAATAACACGGGTCGCGGCTTCCGGCAGGCGCCGGGATGATGCACAAAAGGACAGGTTTTCTGGCGAGGCAAACGCATGAGTAAAGAAATTTTAATGGTCGTGGACGCGATCTCTAATGAAAAAGGCGTCCCCCGCGATGTCATCTTCGAAGCGGTAGAAGCCGCGCTGGCCAGCGCGTCGCGTAAGCGTTTTGAGCACGAAGAAGCCAATGTGCGCGTTCATATTGATCGCCGCACCGGTGACTACGATACGTTCCGCTACTGGACCGTGGTCGAAGATGACGAATTCGAAACGCCAGACTATGAAATCAAGCAGAGCATTGCCGAGCAGCGCGACCCGCCGCTGAAGCTGGGCGATGTGGTCGAGCAAAAGATCGAAAACGCCGTGTTCGGGCGTATCGCCGCGCAAACTGCCAAGCAGGTCATCGTGCAGAAAGTGCGCGAAGCCGAGCGTGCCGAAGTCGTGCGTCAGTACGCTGACCGTGAAGGCGAACTCGTTGCGGGTATCGTTAAGAAGACCACCCGTGACGGCCTGATCATTGATCTGGGAGAAAACGCCGAAGCGTTTTTGCCGCGTAACGAGATGATCCCCGGCGAGCGCTACCGGATGAACGAGCGTGTTCGCGCGCTGCTGGTCAAGGTTGACCCGGACGCTCGCGGTGCGCAGCTGCAACTCTCACGCACCTGCCCTGAATTCATCATTGAGCTGTTCAAAATTGAGGTGCCGGAAATCGCCGAGCAGCTGATTGAAATCAAAGGTGCTGCTCGCGACCCCGGCTCACGTGCCAAGATCGCAGTGAAAACCAACGACCGCCGCATTGATCCGGTCGGTGCCTGCGTCGGTATGCGTGGCTCACGGGTTCAGGCGGTATCATCTGAGCTGCAAAACGAGCGTGTAGATATCGTTCTGTGGGACGACAACCCGGCTCAACTGGTGATCAACGCCATGGCGCCGGCCGACGTGGCCTCGATCTTGGTGGACGAGGATGCGCACGCTATGGACGTCGCCGTGGCACAGGACAACCTGGCACAGGCCATTGGCCGTAGCGGCCAGAACGTGCGTTTGGCGTCTGAATTGACCGGCTGGCGGATCAACGTCATGACCGAAGATGAAGCGGAGTCCAAGCGCGAGCAGGAAATCGACAGCCTGGTGGATTCCTTTGTTCATCATCTGGGGGTCGATGATGAGGTCGCTCGCCTGCTAGTGGAGGAAGGGTTTACCACCCTGGAAGAAGTTGCCTACGTGCCGCTGGAAGAGATGCTCGAAATCGAAGAGTTCGACGAAGAGCTGGTGGAAGAGCTGCGTGCACGCGCAAAAGACGAGCTGCTGACGATGGCGATTGCCTCGGAAGAAGCGCTGGACGGTGCCCAACCAGCGGATGACCTGCTGGAGATGGACGGTATGGAGCGCCACCTGGCCTTCATTCTGGCCAGCCGCGGTATCGTCACAATGGAAGATCTCGCCGAGCAGTCTGTCGACGATCTGGTCGATATCGAGGAGTTGGACGAAGCGCGCGCAGCGGCACTGATCATGACTGCCCGTGCGCCCTGGTTTGAAGTCGATGACACATCGGATTCAAACACACAGTAAACAGGTCACGGGCTGAGGAGGGTCACTATGTCAGATATGACAGTTAAAGATTTTGCAGTAAAGGTGGGCCGCGATGTGCCCCGCCTATTGGAACAGATGAAAGAAGCTGGCTTGAAGCATGCTTCAGAAAACGACGCCGTGTCTGAAGATGACAAGCAGACACTGCTAAGCTTTTTGAAGAAAAGCCACGGCGGCGGCGACAGCGAACCGAGCAAAAACCGTATTACGCTGACCCGTAAAACCCGCAGCCGCATCAAGACCGGCGAGCGCGGTAAAACGATCGAAGTACAGGTTCGTAAGAAGAAAACCTACGTTAAGCGCGAAGAAGATGAGAAGCCGAAGGCGCCTGAACCCAAGCACTCTGGCCCGCGTCAGTTGGTAGGCGATATGGCGGAAGCAGAAGCAGAGCGTAAAGCGCGCGATGCCCGCGTCGCTGAAGAGAAAGCCGCCGCTGCGAAAGCCAAAGCTGCCGAAGACGCCGCGCGTAAAGAAGCGGAAGAGAAGGCCAAAGCCAAAGCCGCTGCAGTGCCGGATATCGAAGTGCCCGAGCTTGAAATCGACGACACGCCGGTAGCCGATGATCTGCCGCCGGCACCGCCGAAAGAGGGCCGTACCGATCGTCGTACTGCGCCGCCGAAAAAGGCAGCCGCGAAGAAGAAAGGTCGTGACGACGACGATGATCGTGGCGATCGCGAAGAGCGTAAGCGCGGCGGCGGCAAGAAAGTGAAGCGTGCCGAGCGCCGTGGCGGACGTCGTGGTGGTGCTAGCCAAAGTGGTAATGGCAAGCACGGCTTCCAGAAGCCGACGCAGCCGATCGTTCGTGAAGTCTCGATCCCTGAGTCGATCAGCGTTGCTGAGCTGGCCGACAAGATGTCGATCAAGGCCAACGAAGTCATCAAGGCCATGTTCACCATGGGTGCTGCGGTGACCATCAACCAAACAATCGACCAGGATACAGCGGCGATTGTGGTGGAAGAGATGGGCCACAAGGTCAAACTGGTGAAAGATGACGCGCTGGAAACGGAAATGCTGGAAGGCATCTCCTACGAAGGCGAAGAGATCACCCGCTCACCGGTCGTCACCGTCATGGGTCACGTTGACCACGGTAAGACCTCGCTGCTGGACTATATCCGTCGTGCGAAAGTCGCCACTGGCGAAGCGGGCGGTATTACCCAGCACATCGGTGCCTACCATGTGGAAGATGACCACGGTGGCGTGACCTTCCTGGATACCCCGGGTCACGCGGCGTTTACCGCCATGCGTGCTCGCGGTGCGAAAGCCACCGACGTGGTCATCCTGGTGGTGGCGGCCGACGACGGCGTCATGCCGCAAACCATCGAAGCCGTCGAGCACTCGAAAGCTGCTGGTGTACCGATGGTCGTGGCCGTGAACAAGATCGATAAGCCCCAGGCCGATCCTGATCGTGTCAAGAACGAGCTGTCGCAGCACGGCGTTATCTCGGAAGAGTGGGGCGGCGATACGCAGTTCGTTCACGTCTCTGCGAAGAGCGGTGAAGGCATCGAAGATCTGCTGGAAGCCATCCAGCTGGTATCTGAAGTACTCGAGCTCAAAGCCGTTCCGTCGGCACCGGGTAAAGGTGTGGTAGTTGAGTCGCGCTTGGATAAAGGGCGCGGTCCGGTCGCTACCGTGCTGGTTCAAAACGGTACGCTGAAGAAGGGTGATATCGTCCTGGCTGGCCTGCATTACGGTCGCGTACGTGCGCTGACCAACGAGCTAGGCAAGCAGGTCGATACCGCTGGCCCCGCCATGCCGGTCGAGATCCAAGGTCTCGACGGCACACCAGATGCTGGTGACGACTTCATGGTCGTGGCCGACGAGAAGAAAGCCCGCGAAGTAGCTAACTTCCGTCAGGGTAAATACCGCGAAGTACGCCTGGCGCGTCAGCAGAAGGCCAAGCTGGAGAACATGTTCAGCCAGATGGGCCAAGACGAAGTGGCCAAGGTCAACATCGTCCTCAAAGCCGACGTACAGGGCTCGCTGGAAGCGATCAAAGGCGCCTTGGAAGAGCTCTCCACCGAAGAAGTGCAGGTGGCCGTGGTCTCCTCTGGTGTGGGGGGGATCACCGGTACCGACGCCAACTTGGCGCTGGCCTCGGAAGCCATCGTGGTGGGCTTCAACGTCCGTGCCGATGCCGCTGCTCGTGAGATCATCGAGCGTGAAGGTCTGGATCTGCGCTACTACAGTGTCATCTACCACCTGATCGACGAAGTCAAACAGGCGATGAGCGGTATGCTCGCCCCCGAGTGGAAAGAAGAGATCGTGGGTGTGGCCGAAGTACGCGACGTGTTCCGCGCGCCGAAGATCGGTGCGGTGGCTGGCTGTATGGTCGTCGAAGGCACCGTGTCGCGCAGCAAGCGTATCCGCGTTCTGCGTGACAACGTGGTCATCTACGAAGGCGAGCTCGAATCGCTGCGCCGCTTCAAAGACGACGTACAAGAAGTGCGTAACGGCATGGAGTGTGGCATCGGCGTGAAGAACTACAACGATGTCCAGGTCGGCGACAAGATCGAAGTCTTTGACCAAGTGAAGGTCGAGCGCAGCCTGTAAGGCCGCGAGGAGCAAGCATGCGCGAATTTAAGCGTACCGACCGAGTAGCCGACCAGCTCCAAAAGGAGCTGGCGGTACTGATCCAACGCGAAGTGAAAGATCCGCGCTTGGGCATGGTCACGGTGAGCGGGGCCACCGTTAGTCGTGACCTTGGCTACGCCGATATCTACGTCACCCTGCTGGGTGAACAGGATCCCGAGCGTATCAAGGAGAACCTGCAGGTACTGAAACGTGCAGCAGGGTTTCTGAGAAGCCAAATCGCCCAGCGCATCAAGCTGCGTCACGTACCCGAACTGCGCTTTCATTTCGATGAAAGTGTGGTGCGCGGCCAGCACCTCTCATCGCTGATCGACGAAGCGGTCTCTTCTGACCGTGCCCGTCAAGCGGAAGACGAGGGCGGCAGTGAAGAGCAAGGTGAGGAGGCGCGCTAATGCCCCGTCGCCGTCGCGGATTACCGGTCAATGGCGTGGTGCTGCTGGATAAGCCGAAAGGCCTCTCCAGCAATCACGCGCTGCAGCGTGTGCGCCGTCTCTTTGAGGCGCAAAAAGCCGGGCATACCGGCACGCTGGACCCGATGGCGACAGGCTTGCTGCCTATCTGCCTGGGGGAGGCCACCAAGTTTTCCGCGCATCTGCTGGAAGCCGACAAGATGTATCGCACCCGGGTCGAACTGGGGGTGATCACCGATACCGGCGATGCCGAAGGCACTGTGCTGGAGCGGCGCGAGGTGCCAAACCTTGCGGTCGAGGACATCGAATCTGTCTTGACGCGTTTTCGCGGCGAGATCGATCAGGTGCCGCCCATGTACTCGGCGCTCAAGCATCAGGGTAAAAAGCTCTACGAGTTGGCCCGCGAGGGGAAACAGGTTGAACGTGCAGCGCGGCGGGTAAGCGTGTATGATGCGCGCCTGCTTTCGTTCGAGGGCACGGCGTTCGAGCTGGAAGTCAGCTGCAGCAAAGGCACGTACATCCGCACGTTGGCGGAAGACATTGGCCACGCGCTGGGCTGTGGTGCCCATATCAGTCAGCTACGTCGGCTCAAAACCGGGCCGTTCGATGGTGATGCGATGTGGACACTCGAGGCACTGGAAGCACTGGCTAGCCAAGCCGACCGCGAGGCGGAACTGATGCCCGTGGATGTGCTGGTCGATCACCTGCCGTCGCTTAGCGTCGATGACACCTCGTTTGGCCGACTGGCCCACGGACAGTCAGCCGAGCTCACCGTCGATGAATTGGCACCCGATGCGTTGGCACGACTTTATCACGCCGAGACGTTTATCGGCCTTGGCGTTGTAAAAGGGCCGCAGGAAGTGGCCCCCAAGCGGCTGTTAAGTACGGTCGCTCGTTCGTAATATCGCGGTAAAACGTTGCAAGGATGTGGCGATTTGCGCGAAAATGGTCGCCTGAGACTGCAAATATGCGTGGTCTCACCCATTCATTTTTAGGCATATTGCTTACTGGAGAGACAGATGGCATTAACCGCTGAGAAAAAGGCCGAGATCGTCAACGAATACGGCCGCGGCGATAACGATACCGGTTCCCCTGAAGTTCAGGTTGCACTGCTGAGCGCCAACATCAACGGCCTGCAGGACCACTTCAAGACCAACAAGCAGGATCACCACTCTCGTCGTGGTCTGATCCGCATGGTAAACCAGCGTCGTAAGCTGCTGGACTACCTGAAGCGTAAAGATTTCGAACGCTATCAGTCTCTGATTCAGCGTCTGGGTCTGCGCCGCTAAGTTCTTAACGGCAATGATTCGAAACGGGCAGCTCCTTGTGGGCTGCCCGTTTTTTTGTTTCTGGTAGCCGTACGGCGCGTCAACGCCTAGAATGGTGGCGAGTCAAACGACCCAAGCGAAAAGACAAGTAGCTATTAATGTTAAAGGAAGTAGCCGTGAATCCGGTCAAAAAAACGTTCCAATACGGTCGCAGCACCGTCACCCTCGAAACTGGGCGTATCGCTCGCCAAGCCACTGGTGCCGTGATGGTCACCATGGACGAAACCGTCGTGCTGTGTACGGTGGTGGCGAAGAAAGATGTGAACCCAGGCCAGCCCTTTTTCCCGCTCTCGGTACACTACCAAGAGAAGACCTACGCCGTGGGTAAAATCCCCGGCGGCTTCTTTAAGCGTGAAGGTCGCCCGACGGAGAAGGAGACCCTCACGTCGCGTTTGATCGACCGCCCGATTCGCCCGCTGTTTCCGAAAGGCTTCATGAACGAAGTGCAGGTGATCTGTACCGTTCTATCCACCGACCGTAATCACGATCCGGACATCGCGGCCATGCTGGGCACCTCGGCGGCGCTGAGCATTTCTGGCGTACCGTTTAACGGCCCGATTGGCGCTGCTCGCGTTGGTTTCAACGAAGAGCAAGGCTACTTCCTGAATCCCACCGTCGAAGAGCTGACCACCTCCGAGCTGGACATGGTGGTGGCCGGTACCGAAAACGCCGTGCTGATGGTGGAGTCCGAAGCGCAAGAGTTGCTCGAAGACGAAATGCTGGGTGCCGTACTGTTTGGCCACCAGGAGATGCAAGTCGCGATCGACGCCATTAAAGAATTGACTGCCGACGCTGGTAAGCCGCGCTGGGAGTGGCAGGCGCCGGCAGAAAACGTTGCCTTGAAAACGGCCATGGCCGATGCTTTTGAAGCCAAAGTGGGTGAGGCGTACCGCATCACCGATAAAATGCAGCGCCAAGATGCACTCGCAGCGCTGAAAGACGCGGCCGTCGAACAGTTAGCGGCTGCCGAAGGCGAAGAGGAAGCGGAAGGCAAGTTCAGCAAGGATGACGTGAAAGGCGCGTTCGCAGCGCTTGAGAAGCGTGTGGTGCGCTCCCGCGTGGTCAAGGGCGAGCCGCGTATCGATGGCCGCGACAACGTCACCGTGCGTCCGCTGAACATCGAAGTCGGCGTGCTGCCGAAAACTCACGGCTCAGCCATCTTCACCCGTGGTGAGACCCAGGCCATTGCGGTCGCAACACTCGGCACGCTGCGCGATTCGCAGCTCATCGAGTCGCTGGAAGGCGAGCGTAAAGACCGCTTCATGCTGCACTACAACTTCCCTCCCTACTCGGTGGGTGAAGCGGGCTTCATGGGTGGCCCAAAGCGCCGTGAAATCGGCCACGGCCGTTTGGCGCGTCGCGGTGTCCAAGCGATGCTGCCATCCGAAGAAGAGTTCCCCTACACCATCCGTGTGGTGTCGGAAATCACCGAATCCAATGGCTCTAGCTCCATGGCGTCCGTGTGCGGTTCCTCGCTGGCGTTGATGGATGCGGGCGTTCCGCTGAAAGCCCCGGTGGCGGGTATTGCCATGGGCCTCGTCAAAGACGAAGACGGCTACGCGGTGCTGACCGATATCCTGGGTGACGAAGACCACCTGGGTGACATGGACTTCAAAGTGGCCGGTTCTGAAGAGGGCGTCACTGCCCTGCAGATGGACATCAAGATCGAGGGCATCAACGAAGAGATCATGGAGACTGCGCTGCAACAGGCCCACGATGCGCGCATCGGTATCCTGGCGCAGATGAACGCCGTGATCAGCCAGAGCCGTAACGAGGTGTCGGAAAACGCCCCTTCCATGGCGACGATCAAAATCGATCCGGACAAGATTCGCGACGTCATCGGCAAGGGCGGCGCCACCATTCGTAAGATTTGCGAAGACACCGGCGCATCGATCGATCTTGATGACGATGGCACCGTTCGCATCTACGCCGAAGACAAAGCCGCTGCCAAGAAAGCGATCGATACCGTACTGGCGATCACCGCCGAAGCGGAAATCGGCAAGCTGTACAAAGGCAAGGTCGTACGTATCGCCGACTTTGGTGCGTTCGTGAACATCATGCCGGGAACCGATGGCCTGGTGCACATCTCGCAAATCGTCCAGGAGCGCGTCAATAACGTGCGCGACTTCCTGAACGAAGGCGACGATGTCATCGTGAAGGTGTTGGATATCGACAACCGCAACCGCGTGAAGCTCTCGATCAAAGAGATCACCGAAGAAGAGAAAGCAGCGTTTGAAGCTGCCGAGGCGGACGTCGCTAGCTAACGAGTGCTCAGCGTAGGATTTACCGCCCCCGCAGCCCTTGGCTGTGGGGGCGGTGTCGTTTTGATAGGTCAGGAATGTGAGGACATAGCATGGAGCAGCAGGAATCGCCGCGTTGGTGGGCGGTGGTGGCCGTGATGATCGGCATTTTTTTGTTGGTGACCGCAGAGCAACTACCCATCGGTTTGCTCTCTCAGGTGGCAGAATCGATGGGCGTGACCCCAGGTATGGCAGGGTTGATGGTGACGGTGCCCGGCGTCGTGGCGGCGTTTTCAGCGCCGCTGCTACCGGTGGCGGTAGGGCGTCTCGATCGCCGTATCATGCTGACGCTGATGATGGCAGTGATGGTGCTGGGCAGCGTGCTCTCCGCCATGGCCAGCAACTTTGCCCTACTGTTGGCGGCGCGAGTGTTGGTGGGGATCAGTATCGGCGGTTTTTGGGCCATTGCGGGCAGTATTGCGCCACGTCTGGTGCCTAGCGATCAGGTGTCGCGGGCCATGACCATCATTTTTGGCGGCGTGGCGGCGGCCTCGGTGCTCGGCGTACCGTTGGGCACGCTGCTGGGTGATATCAGTAACTGGCGCGTGGCCTTTGGTGCCTTGGGGGGCTTGAGTTTGCTCACGGCGTTGGCGCTTTGGCGCTGGCTACCGCCACTGCCGCCCCGCGAGCCAGTAAGGTTACGGATGCTTGCGCAACAGCTAAAGAATCGTGGCGTGCGGGTAGCGGTGCTGACCACGGGCTTTGTGGTGGTTGGCCACTTTGCCGCTTATACCTTTATCAGCCCGATCCTTCAGGAGATTAGCGGTATTGCCCAGCGTCACGTCGGAAGCTTGCTGTTGCTCTACGGGGCGGCGGGGATTTTGGGCAATATCGCGGCGGGTGTCTTTGCTGGGCGACATCCCTACCGTGCGGTGCTGGCGATTCCCAGCCTACTGCTGGTAGTCGTGGCGCTATTCCCACTATTAGGTGTTCAGCCCACTAGCGGCGTTATGCTGCTGATGGTGTGGGGCGCAGTCTTTGGCAGTGTGTCGGTGAGCATTCAAACTTGGATACTGCGCACCGCGCCTAACACGGAAGCCGCCACGGCGCTGATGGCATTTGTCTTTAATATGTCGATTGGCCTGGGAGCTATGGTAGGTGGCCAAGTGGTTGATACCACCAGCCTGCCCATGGCCATGTGGGCGGCATCAGGGCTGTTTCTGTTGGGGATGCTATTGGTATGGCGCACACCCTCGCGCATTGTGGGGGAGAAGCGTCGCTAATGGCTTGGCAAGACCAGTGAAAAAAATGCCCCCGCGTGGCGGGGGCACTCTCTCTACGTTCCGCTTAAGAGGTGTTACGGACGCTCAATCGCCAGTGCAACCCCTTGGCCACCGCCAATACATAGCGTCGCCAAGCCTTTTTTGGCATCGCGGGCGATCATTTCGTGGAGCAGTGTCACCAGCACGCGGCAGCCCGACGCACCAATAGGGTGACCTAGCGCGATGGCGCCGCCGTTGACGTTCACCTTCGACGTGTCCCAGCCCAGCTCTTTATTGACCGACAGCGCTTGAGCAGCGAAGGCTTCGTTGGCTTCAACGAGGTCCAGGTCATCCAAGCTCCAGCCTGCTTTTTCCAAGCAGCGGCGTGTTGCCGGGGCTGGGCCAATACCCATAATGGCCGGGTCGACGCCTGCGTTGGAGTAGGCGGCAATGCGGGCTAGGGGCTCCAGGCCAAGCTCTTTGGCTTTTTCCGCCGAGCAGAGCATAACCACGGCCGCGCCGTCGTTCAGCGACGAGGCGTTACCCGCCGTCACGGTGCCGTCTTTCTTGAACGCAGGACGCATCCCGGCCAGCTTGTCTGCCGTGACTTCACGAGGGTTTTCGTCGGTATCGAAGACCACCGGGTCGCCTTTACGCTGCGGCACCTCGACCGGGACAATCTGGCTTTTGAATTTGCCCTCTTTGATGGCGGCAGCAGCTTTTTGCTGGGAAGCGGCGGCAAATTCGTCCATGGCTTCTCGCGTGATACCGTACTTCTCTGCCAGGTTCTCGGCCGTGATGCCCATGTGGTAGTTATTGAACGCATCCCACAAGCCATCGTGCACCATGGAGTCGATAGCCTTCCAGTCGCCCATGCGCTGGCCGTTGCGCGAGTTCGGCAGAATATGGGGAGAGGCGGACATGTTCTCCTGACCACCGGCCAGCACGATCTCGGCATCGCCGCAGCGGATGGCTTGAGTCGCCAGGTGCAGCGCTTTGAGGCCAGAGCCACACACTTTGTTGATCGTCATGGCCGGTACGGTGTCTGGCAGGCCTGCCTTGATGGCTGCTTGGCGCGCCGGGTTTTGGCCAACGCCTGCGGTGAGCACTTGGCCCAGTAGCACTTCATCGATTTGCGCAGGAGCCACCCCAGTGGAAGCCATAATATCTTTAATCACTAGTGCGCCCAGGTCGCTGGCAGGAATACCAGCGAGTGATCCACCAAAGCTACCTACGGCGGTGCGGCGTGCCGCCACAATGACCACGTCTTGCATACGATGACTCCTTGAGTAAGTGTTGCATCGTTCCTATGGCAGATAGACGTCGCTGCCTATCCGTTGTTATTAACATCGTTATTAGCGTGTATTGACAGGCTTGGCTATCAGCATAGGGGAAGATTGTGCATTGCGGCAATACGCTTTTTTGGCAAATAAAAACAGGCCGATCAACGGCCCGTTAAATAACAACGCATTCTCAGATGATTAGCTTATGCCAATTGGACCGGAATGGCGTTGCTGGTATGGCTAACGTGGTTGCCTTCTTGGAGATACACCAGCGCAGGCTGATGGTTTTCAAGTTCGGCTTCTGAGTAGTGGGCGTAGCTGCAAATAATGATGCGGTGCCCTGGCGAGGCTAGGTGCGCCGCTGCGCCGTTGATCGAGATCAAACGTGACCCCTCTTCGCCACGAATGGCATAAGTGGTGAAGCGCTCGCCGTTCTCCACGTTATAAATCTGAATCTGTTCATTTTCGCGGATACCGGCCATATCCAGCAGTTCGCCGTCGATGGCGCACGAGCCTTCGTAATTGAGAACGGCGTGGGTAACGCGGGCCATGTGCAGCTTGGCTTTGAGCATAATGGTATGCATAGAAACTCCTGGGTAAAGAGCTAGCCTGACGGGCTAGTCAGTGGCAGCGCTAGGAAGCTGCACGCTGAGATTGTCGATAAGCCGGGCTGGGCCGAGCTTGGCGGCGGCTAAGAGCACGGCATGGCGCGTGGAGACCGCCACAGGTTTTAGGGTGGCATCCCGCAGCTCAAGATAGTCCGGCGTAAAACCGGCATCATACAGCGCGGTTTTACCCCGTTGTAGTACCTGTTCGGCGGATTCGCCTTGGGCCAGCGCATCACGTAGCTCGCACAGCGTACGGTAGAGCGTGGGCGCTATGGCGCGCTCCTGCTCGCTGAGGTAGCCATTACGTGAGGAGAGCGCCAAGCCATCGTCGGCGCGCACAATCGGCACGCCAATAATCTCGATGGGCATGTGCAGATCAGCCACCAGCTTGCGGATCACCGCGAGCTGCTGGTAATCCTTTTCACCAAAACAGGCGACGTCTGGCTGCACTAGGTTAAACAGCATGCTCACTACGGTGGAGACACCGTCAAAATGCCCAGGGCGTGAGCCACCGCAAAGCCCTTCGCCGACCTCAGGTACGTGAACACAGGTTTGAGCTGCCAGCCCGTTGGGGTAGAGGGCGCTGACTGAGGGGGCAAACAGAAGGTCACAGCCTGCTTCGGTGAGCTGGCGCTGGTCAGCTTCAAACGTGCGCGGGTAGGCGTCTAAATCTTCGCCAGGGCCAAACTGCATTGGGTTAACAAACAGACTGGAGACGACCACATCTGCATGCTGGCGGGCGGTCGCAATGAGTGCCAAATGCCCAGCGTGCAGGTTGCCCATGGTAGGCACCAGCGCAATGCGCTGGCCCTTTAGGCGATAGTTGCGCAGAGTGGCGCGTAGCTCGTTAATATCTTGCAAAGTGCGCATAGGGGATTCGCTGTCACTCACTTAAAAACAGTGTTCCAGAGCGGGAAACGTGCGGGTTTTGACCGCTTCATGGTACTGCTCAAACGCACCTTGAATAGAGTGTGCGTCCGCCATAAAGTTCTTCACAAAACGCGGTGTGCGGCCATGGGTAACGCCTAGCACGTCGTGCATTACCAGAATCTGGCCGTCGGTATCCGGGCCTGCGCCGATCCCGATGACGGGGACGTCCAGCGCCTCGGTCACCGCTTTGCCCAAACTGGCGGGTACGCACTCCAGCAAAATGACCGATGCTCCTGCCTCGGCCAGCACTTTGGCATCATTAATGATTTTTTCTGCTTGCTCGGCCTCGCGGCCCTGCACTTTATAACCGCCCAACTGGTAAACGGTTTGCGGCGTCAAGCCTAAGTGGGCGCACACTGGTACGCCACGGCGCGTCAGTTCGCGTATGCCGTCGGCCATCCACGCCTCGCCCTCTACCTTCACCAGCTCCGCACCTGCGCGCATGAGTGCCGCGCCATCTTCCAGCAGGCGTTCGGTGGTGGCGTTGCTCATAAACGGCAGGTCGACCATTAGCAGGCTGTGGCCTTTGCCACGTGCTGCACAGCGGGTGTGGTAGCAGATGTCGTCGATGGTCACAGGGAGAGTGCTGCTATGGCCTTGCAGAACCATGCCCAGGGAGTCGCCTACCAGTAGGACATCAATACCTGCCGCGCTAGCGGCATGGGCAAAGGAGGCATCGTAAGCAGTCAGGCAGCTGAACGTTTCACCGGCGCGCTTATACGCCTGCAGAGTGCTCAGGGTGACGGTTTTCATGGCGTGCTCTCATTCAATCTTTATGGGGCCGATGCGGCAGGGGGGTGTGACACGCCTGCTTTGCTCGGCCATTATTATCGCAGCGTCCCTGCCTGCGCGATGTGGCGTAACCGGCAATTGTTACCTGATTGGGGGCGTGGTGTCGAGATTTGTGTCAGATGGTAGCAGTCGCGGTGACGCCGGTATCATTTAAGTGCCGAATATCGCTCATATTTACAGCTGTTAGCCAGTGATTAAGCGGCTGCTGATGTAGGGTGATGGGGTGCTGAAGCGCTGTGGCCACTTCCACCAGTGGGACTAACACGAAAGCGCGGGCGTGCATCTGCCCATGGGGAACGGTCAAGCGTGGCTGATGAAGCGTGAGTTCGCCGTAGAGCAGCAGGTCTAAATCCAGCGTGCGCGGCCCCCAGTGGCGCAGCCGCCGCCGGCGATGGCGCTGCTCCAGCGCCTGCAGTTGATCCAACAGTGCCAAAGGCGAAAGATGCGTCTCGAGGCAGGCGACCGCGTTGATAAAGTCAGGCTGGTCTTGAGGGCCTACAGGGGGGGTGGCGTAGAGTGACGAGCTAGCCACCAGCCGAGACAAGGGCAGGGCAGCTAGCTCTTGAAGCGCCTGCTGCACCTGACCTTTGGGGTTCTCCAAATTGCTACCAAGGCCGATGTAACTGCGAATGGCGTTATTCACTGTTCGCCTTCCGCGGCTTGCGGCGTTTTTTGCGCCGGCGGTCACCTTGGCTGGCAGGATCGCTGCCGACTTTTTGCAGTAGGCGGAGCTGTTCGTGCTCATCGCCTTTCTGAAATGCCGTCCACCAGTCGCCCAGCCCACGGGGAATTTCACCCGCCTGCTCACGTAGCAACAGGAGGTCATAAGCAGCACGGAAGCGCGGATGCTCGCGGGTTTGGAAAGCCCGTTTGCCCCGGCGCATCGGCAAGCGTGCTTGCAGCTCCCAGATTTCGCGCATGGGGATACCAAAGCGCTTGGGAATGGAGGTGTGCTGAAGCTGGCGCGATACGACCTGCTGAGCTGCGGTTTGCAGGGCGGGCACGGCAGGCATGCCCTCGCGCTCGAGCTCGGCCTGGCGGTGAACGACCGGCGCCCACAGAAATGCTGCCAGCAAAAACGCGGGCGTGACGGGCCGGTCTTCGGCGATACGCTTATCGGTATTGGCGAGTGCCTGCTCAATGAGCTCTTCTGCCCAAGCGGCATCGGCCATGGCTTCTTCTGATTCCGGGAAGAGCATGCCAAACAGATTGTAATGGCTGAGCAGGCGGAAAGTGATTAATCCGTGGCCCGCCATAAACAGCTTGAGCACTTCATCAAACAGGCGCGCAGGTGGAATTTGCAGCAGCAGCGGCGCCAAGTCGTACATCGGCGCTTCGGTGGCGGGCTCGATGGTGAAGTCGAGCTTGGCTGCAAAGCGAACCGCGCGCAGCATCCGTACCGGGTCTTCACGGTAGCGGGTGGCGGGGTCGCCGATCAGCCGCAGCGTGCGCGACTCAATATCCCGCACGCCGTTGGCAAAGTCGTGGATCGTGAAGTCAGCAATATTGTAGTAGAGCGCATTGACGGTAAAGTCACGGCGCAGTGCGTCCTCTTCGATATTGCCCCATACGTTGTCCCGCAGCAGCAAGCCATCGTCCGATTGGTGAGCGATATGGTCGCCGTGCTCGTCCTGGGGTTTGCCGCGGAACGTCGTTACCTCGATGACTTCGCGGCCAAAGCGTACATGCACGATTCGAAAGCGGCGGCCAATCAGGCGTGAGTTGCGAAACAGGTCGCGCACCTGCTCAGGCGTTGCGTTGGTGGCAACATCGAAATCTTTCGGCATTTTGCCCAGCAGCGCGTCGCGAATGCAGCCACCGACAAGATAGGCATCGAAACCAGCCCCATTGAGGCGGTATAGCACCTTGAGCGCGGCTTCACTGATTTGCTGACGAGAGACGGGATGCTCGGAGCGCGGAATAATACGAGGACTGAGCGCATCAGAGGCGCTCTCAGGGGAATCGAGCAGGGATTTCAAGTGCTCTCCCGGGCTATGTAATAAACGGGTAAATCCTTTAAACATGCGGCGATATCGACTCGCAGTGTATCGAAAACAGTTTCGAAAAACGTGACCGTATGGAGGACGGTAAAGGGTTGAGTGTATCCGACCCCCTGGGGCTTGCAAAGAGCGGTTTGCAATGAGCCGTCGGACCTGACGTCAATGCCACCCGTAAACGCGGAAAGGGGAGGCTACGTGAGCCTCCCCTATAAAGCAGACAATCAGCGTCCATGCTGCTGTTTTTATTCATGATGGCACATCGCCCTGAATACGCACCGCAGTCGGCAGGCGTAAAGAATCACTCTGATTCCGACCGCCTCGTATTCAAAACAATAATCCAACCGCGAACTTTTCTCTCCCGGCGAGTTGTTATTGGCTCCGGGGGTGTACACCTATGCTGCTATTGTTGTTGTTTGGGTGCAGACCTTGTGTACGTCGCGTCCTTATTTGGGCACTTGCTGTGTATTGTTATTGTTTGCTGCGCGTTTGCTTGGCTCCGCTAGGTAACCCTGTGCTGCGCGTGCAAGTCATGAGACTCAAGCCTGTTGTTCTTGTTCGTGCCGTTATCTCTACCTGGCCTTGTTGTTTTTGTTTTGGCTCAGGTCGGGGCGGTGTCATGTTGTTTTTGTTAGCGACTAACCGCGCTGCCCAGTTTGTTCTTCTTACCCAGTAATATTGCACTCGCCGTGCCACTCATTTGATACGTTATGTATTTCAATGGTTTGGCGATTTTTTGGTAGGCCGGGGAACTAATTGGAAGGGAAAGTGTTACCCGTTTTTGACCCTATTTTTCGCTTCGTTGTGTGGGAAGGTAACAGTGTCTGGGTAACGATATTTTGAGTATTTCTTATGAAAATCAATCTATTGGACGTTAGTCTTATGATCAGGGGGTAGCCCCTGCAAAAACAGCCAATCGGTACGCTAATTCTGGCGGCGGGCAGTTTTTTTCCGCGGAATGCCCAGTCGCTGGCGACGTTCCCATAAGTTTTTACGGCTAATACCTAGTTTCTGGGCCAGCTCGGTTTCGCTCATTTGGTCCTGGTGTTCCAGCACAAAATGCTGGAAGTAATCTTCGAGGGAAAGGTCGTCTTCGTCAGCCGTCGTGGCGTCGTCATTTGTGGAAGCCCCAGGGCTAACGGCAGGTGGGTGAGGTCGGTTAGTCGCCGGGCCAAGTCCCAAATCATCGGGGTGAATCAAATGCCCTTCGGCGAGAATAACTCCGCGCTCCAGAGCATTTTCAAGCTCGCGCACGTTACCGGGCCAGGGGTAGTCGCGTAGATCCTGACGAGCCGCTCTAGAGAGCCGCAGCCCGGGGCGCTCGTGGCGCTTGCAGGCCTTTTCCAGCAGGATGTCGGCGATTTTAAGTACGTCATCTTCGCGCTCGCGTAGCGGTGGCAGGGCAATCTGCATCACGTTCAGCCGGTAGTACAAATCAAGCCGGAACTCGCCGCTTTTGGAAAGCGCGCGCAGGTCACGGTGAGTGGCGGCAATCAAGCGAACGTCCACATGGCGGGTTTCCACGGAGCCAATTTTGCGGATTTCGCCCTCTTGCAGTACCCGCAGCAATCGCGCCTGGGCGTCCAGGGGCAGCTCGCCAATTTCATCGAGAAAAAGCGTGCCGCCGTCGGCGGCTTCGACCAAGCCGGTGCGCGCCGCGCTGGCACCGGTAAACGCTCCTTTCTCGTGACCAAACAGCTCGGATTCAATCAGCGTTTCGGGGATCGCCGCGCAGTTCACGCAAATCAGCGGCGCTTTGGCGCGCTTGCTTTGTTGATGAATGGCGCGGGCGACCAGCTCCTTACCGGTGCCGGACTCGCCCTGGATCAGCACGGTGACATCGGCAGGCGCGGTTTTGCGAATGCGCGTGTAAACCTCCTGCATGGCGGTGCAGTCGCCAATCATGGTTTGACGGCCGCCGCCTCCGTCGGTGATATCAGGCGGCGTGCCCTGCTGCATCGACTGCTTATGCAGAATGCGTTCAACCGTTTCCAATAGCTCGGTGTGGTCGAAGGGCTTGGCAACATAATCAACGGCGCCCTGCTTGAGCGCATCCACCGCCGAACGCATGCTGGCGTAGCTGGTCATGATCAATACCGGGGCGGGGGCCGCTAGCTCAATGAGCGTCGTGCCCGGCTCCCCCGGCAGGCGCAGGTCGCTGATGATGAGGTCAAAGTCGCTGAGCGGCTGCGTACGGGCCTCTTCGGCGCTGGCCGCTTCGCTGACGCTGTAGTGATGACGTTCCAGTAAGCGCTTTAGCGCGCTGCGAATAATCGCTTCATCTTCAACAATCAGTATCCTGGGCATGGGGCAAGTGATCATCCTGTTGGTAAAGCGGTAGCCATAGCGTAATGGCCGTGCCGCGAGGCTTTCCGGGAGGTGGTGAAGCGACCTCTATTTTGCCTTGGTGCTCATTGATAATTTGATACGCCAACGATAACCCAAGTCCGGTGCCTTCACCCGCCGGTTTGGTGGTGGTGAACGGTTCGAACAGCCGGTGTTTAACGCTGGGATCAATCCCATGGCCGTCATCGACGACGCGCCACCAAGCGTGGCTGGCCTGGGTGCCTGCCTCAATACGTACCGTACCCTGTGGCTGGCAGGCGTCCTTGGCGTTGCTCAGTAAATTTACCATGACTTGGGTCAGGCGCTGTGCATCACCGCGCACCACAATGTCACTTGGGCAGGCGTTGGTAAAGGTGACATCCTCGCCTGAGCGGGCTAAATGGATCAAGTGAAGCGCATCTTCGCTGACCGTTTTCAGCGATGCTGGCGCGGCGGGAAGCGGTAGTGCGGGCCGTCCGCCATGGGCAAACCCCACCAGGGAGTTGACGATTTTAGTCACCCGCTGAGTGAGCTGCTGAATTTGGTCGGCGGTTTCCAGCAACGCCGGGTTTTCGGTGTCGTAGCGCAGGTTTTGCGCCAGCGATGAGATGCCGGTAATCGGGTTGCCAATCTCGTGGGCTACACCAGCGGCGAGCTGGCCAATGGAGGCGAGCCGCGCGGCGTGCACTAGCTCCTCTTCCAGCCATTTCATCTCGGTGTGATCCTCTACCAGAATGACGCTGCCGCCACGACTATCGTGGCCGCTGAGCACCGCTTTGTGCAGCGTCAAAAAGTAGTCTTTGCCGTGCAGCGTGACCGCCTGTTTGTACAGCGGCGTCTGGCTGGCATTCAGCACGCTGCCCAGCAGCGTGGGCCAGGGCGGGGGCAGGCTGTCGCGTCGGGAGCCGATCACGCTTTCGCCGCTGATGCCAGAGAGCTGGGAGAGCGCTTGGTTCCACATCAGCAGCTCATCGTCGTCGCCCAACACGCACAGCCCTACCGGCAGATAGGCCAGGGTTTGCCGATGGTGGCGGCGCAGCCCGTCGAGTTCTCGGGCAAGCCCGGTGAGGCGCGAGCGATAGGCTTCTAAGCGGCTCTCGACAAAGTGGATATCATCGGTAACAGGAGCATCGTCGTGGCGATAGGGCAGGTATCGATCCACAATATCCCGCGCCACCGACGGCCCCATCAGCCCTGATAAGTTGGCCTGAATACGGTCGCGTAAACGGCGCAGCGCATAGGGGCGGCGCTCTTGCGGGGTCAGGTTGAGCGCTTTCAGGGCGCGATCCACTTCTCGGCTGGCGGCTTCATCGCCCAGCGCCTGGGCCAGGTGAGCGGGGAAATCCCCCGCCGTAGCGGCTTCCAGCGGTAGGCGTTTCGAGCGGATGACCGCATCCACCGAGCAGGCTTCTGCCGCCGAACGCTCGCCCTCTGAGATGCGCGTAAACAGCGACACCACGATCAGCAGGACGATATTCACCGCTAGCGAAATCAGCGTGGCGTTGTACCACGCGGGGGCATCGGCGGGCATCAGCAGAGTGAACGGGAGCGCGGGCATGGTGATGTCGAATAGCAACGGCAGCCACAGCCCCCATAGCCAGACGCCAATACCACCGATAAGGCCAGCAATCATGCCTTTGCGGTTCGCGCCCGGCCAATAGAGCAGCGCTAGAAGGCCCGGCAAACACTGCGCCATGCCCACGAACGCGGCTAACCCTAGGTTCGTCAGGGAGTGATAGCGCCCGACGCTTTCGGCAAACAGCCAGCCACCGAAAATGACGGCCCCGACTAGCGCCCGGCGCAGCCACAGCAGCCAGCCATAGAGGTCACTACGCGCCTCCGGCGGGCGGGCGACCAGCACGATATGGTTCAACACCATGCCGGAGAGCGCGAGCGCAATCATCATCATGGTGCCGCTGGCGGCCGCCAAACCGCCAATGAACGCCAGCGTGCCGACCCACCAGTGCTCGGTCATCAGATACGCCGCGTAAGCGGCGAGCGGCACGCTCTCGTTGGCCGACTGCGCCGCCCATAAGATCAGCGGCACCGGTAGCGCCATCAGTAGCAAAAAGAGCGGCAAGGTCCAGCTCGCCTGCAGCAAGGTATGGCGAGAGAGGCTTTCGGCAAAGGTGATCTGAAATAGGTGCGGCATCATAAAGGCCGCCGCGAAAAACAGCAGCAGAAGCGTGCGCCACTGGGGGGCTTCTAGCTGTGGGGTGGCGCTCTGGAGTGCCGCGCCCGGGCCTTCCAGCCAGCGCTGTAAATCTTGAGGGCCGTCAAACACCCACCATAAGGCAATGGCACCGAGCCCGAGCATGGCCAGCAGTTTGATCACCGATTCGAAGGCGATGACGCTCAGCAGTGTATCGTGGCGGTGCCGATGGCTGTGGCGTGCGCCAAACAGCACGGCGCAGCCTGCAATGACCGCGCAAAACAGCAGCGCTACCGCTGAGCTGTAGCGGCTGCCGGTTAGCAGTTGCACGGCGTCGCTCAAGGTGTGTACTTGAATGCCCAGCAGCGGTAGTACGGCAATCAGACTAAGCAGCGTGACAAGCGTTCCCGCCCAGCGGGAGCGGTAGCGAAAGGCGAACAGATCCGCCAACGAAGAGAGCTGGTAAGTGCGGGTAATGCGCTGAATCGGTACCAGCAGCACAGGGGCGAGTAAGAAAGCTCCCGCTGGCCCTAGGTAGTAAGCGAGGTAGCCAAACCCGGCATTCGCGGCTAATTCGATGCTGCCATAAATTGCCCAGGCGCTGGCGTATACGCCGAGCGCTAGGGTATACACCATCGGGTGGCGAGTAATACGCACTGGCACCCAGCCCCGCTCGACGGCCATGCCGCAGCCAAACAGCAGCCCCAGGTAGCTAAGCCCCAGTAATACAACGCCTATCAGCTCAGCGTTCATCTAACTTCCTCTTCTGCTCAAGCCATAGCGTCAGGGCAATCAGGACGCCCCAAATCGCAAAAGGGCGGTACCAGGCCACGCTCGGGTCGCCCCAGCCATCCATAAACAGCGGTGATAGCAGGTAGCCGCCAAACACAAGAAATAGCATGATGCGGTAGATGTACATCTTACTGCTCCGGTGGAGTGGGGCGATGGGCAAGCGGTGCCAGGCGTGACACCGACCAGTTCTCTATTGCCCAGCGTAGTTGCGCTTCCGGCGATTCATCGACAAGCGCTGGCGGTGGCGCTTGGTCGAGTAGCTGCAGCGCCTGAAAGAGCTGGCGGCGTATCCCGGTGCTCTCTTCGGCTAGGGCGGGTGCTAGGTTCTGCTTGGAGAGCTTTTGGCCATCCGTAGTTACCACTAATGGTAGGTGCAGGTAACGAGGTGTTGGTAGGCTTAGCGCTGCCTGTAACTGCTGCTGCCAAGGCGTGTTATCCAGCAGGTCGTACCCGCGCAAGATATTGGTAATGCCCTGGTGGGCGTCATCCACCACCACCGCGAGCTGGTAGGCCCATAATTGATCTTTGCGCTTTAATACTACGTCGCCCAGTTCGGCGGGGTCGAAGTGCTGCTCGCCGAACAGCCGATCATTCCAACCTACGGGGCGTTTGGCGAGGTCGCTGCGCAAGCGCCATGCGACCGGCTTGGTGGCATCGCACACGCCGTTTCGGCACCAGCCGGGGTAGATGTCAAAGGCCTGCCACTGCTTGCGCGAGCAACTGCATGGATACGCCAGCCCCTGTTCAACGAGCTGATCCAGCGCGTGCTGGTAGGCATCATGACGATGGCTTTGCCATATCACTTCCCCATCCCACGTTAGTCCAAAGGCCTCTAGCTGGCGCAAAATAGTGCTGTCCGCGCCTTCTGGGCAGCGTGGCGGGTCGATATCTTCGATGCGTACCAGCCACTGGCCGCTAGCGGCGCGGGCATCCAAATAGCTGCCTAAAGCGGCAACCAGCGAGCCAAGGTGCAGCGGCCCGGAAGGGGTGGGGGCAAAGCGCCCTCGATAGTGAGCGGTGGCGGTCATGGCAACCCGTCGTTTGGAAAACTGCGTAGCGATGAGAAGAGCACAAGATGACAAACAAAAACGGGCACCTCAAGGGTGCCCGTTGGCTGTCATCTTAGGATGACGAGGCGTTTGGTACTTAACCGCCCAGTTGCTTCTCTTTCAGCTCGGCCAGGGTTTTGCAGTCAACGCAAAGCGTGGCGGTGGGGCGTGCTTCCAAACGGCGGATGCCAATTTCCACGCCGCAGGCTTCGCAGAAGCCGTAATCGTCTTCGTCGATCTTCTCGATGGTTTCGTTGATCTTCTTCAGCAACTTACGCTCGCGATCCCGGGTGCGCAGTTCAAGGCTAAAGCCCTCTTCTTGCGTCGCGCGGTCAGCGGGGTCGGCGTAGTTGTTAGCATCTTCCTGCAGGTGGCGTACGGTACGATCCACCTCTTCCATGAGATCCTGTTTCCAGTCCAGAAGCAGCTGGCGGAAGTGCGCGAGCTGCTTCTCGTTCATATACTCTTCACCCGGTGCCGGCTCATACGGGATGAAGGACTTGGACGCTTCCGGTTTCTTTTCCGCTACTGGCATGGGAGTGCCCCTTACGTATGTGACTGCTGATCGACCATGAGCGTGTGTCACGATCTCACGCCAAAGGGATGCTTGTTTAGCTGAAAATTGCACGTGATGCAAGCATAATAGTGCATTTTGGACCATGGTCCCACATCGTGTGCGGCCAGGGTCATGATTAATCTACTATTTATTAGTTGAAGGAGCCATGATGGCCTGGAATTCGCGTGTTGATCACGTTGCGCCTTTTCGCGTGATGCACTTACTAGAAATGGCTCAGGCACGTGAGGCGGCTGGGCATGACGTGATTCATCTGGAAGTGGGAGAGCCCGATTTTGCCACTCCCGCACCCATTGTGGCGGCGGGTCAGCAGGCGCTTGCCGAGGGAAAAACGCGCTACACCCCCGCTGCCGGTTTGGCGTCGTTACGTGAAGCCATCGCTGGGCACTATGCCGAACACTTTAATGCCAAGGTGGACCCTGCGCGTATTCTGGTCACGCCCGGCGCTTCTGGCGCGCTGTTGCTGGCTAGCCAACTGTTGGTCGAATGCGGCGACCGGGTATTAATGGCCGACCCTAATTACCCCTGTAACCGCCACTTTATGGCCCTGGCGGGCGCGGAAATTGATACCGTGCCCGTTGGGCGTGACAGCGGTTGGCAGCTTACCGCGCCGCTGATTGAGCGGCACTGGCAGGCCAAGACGCGGTTAGCGATGTTGGCCAGCCCCTCCAACCCCACCGGGCATACGCTGGATGCCGAGGCGCTCACGAAGGTGATCGACACGGTGGCGGCCAAGGGCGGCGATGTCATCGTCGATGAGATTTACCAGGGGCTGAATTACGACGACGCACCACTCTCAGCCACCTCGCTGTCGGAGGATGCCTTTGTGGTGAACAGCTTCTCCAAGTACTTCGGCATGACCGGCTGGCGCTTGGGCTGGCTGGTGGCGCCAGAACAGGCTGTCGAGCCGCTCACCCGGCTGGCGCAAAACGTGTTTCTGGCTGCTCCGACGCCTTCCCAGCATGCGGCGCTGGCAGCGTTTACCCCGGAGTGCCGGGATATTCTGGAAACCCGTCGCGCCACCCTCAAACAGCGTCGCCAAGTGCTGCTGGATGGCCTGGCCGAGCTAGGGCTTGCGCCTGATCTACCCCCCCAGGGGGCGTTCTATCTCTGGCTGGATATCTCCCGCTACAGCCGCGACAGTCAAGCGTTCTGCGAGCGCCTGTTGGTGGAGGAGAACGTCGCCATCACCCCCGGCATCGACTTTGCGGTTCAGGGCGGCGAGCATCATGTGCGCATCGCGTTCACCAACGACGTGGCTCGGCTGCAGGAGGCGGTGGTGCGCATCGCGCGTTTTGTGAGCCGCTTATGATGACCTATCCAGGGCTGGTGCCCGGCATGCTGCTGCGCCGCTATAAGCGCTTTCTGGCCGATGTCCGCCTGGACAGCGGTGAGGAAGTGGTGGCCCACTGTCCGAATACTGGCTCGATGAAGGCGGTGAACGTACCCGGCTGCCGTGTATGGCTCTCGCCCAGTAATAACCCTAAACGCAAGCTTGGATGGACCTGGGAGTGGATAGAGCTGCCCGAGCCAGATGGTGGAACGGCGCTGGCATCGGTGCACACAGGCCGTGCTAATCGATGGGTCGAAAGTGCCATTGAGGCCGGAGATATACCGCCGCTGTCGGGCTATCGAACGTTAAAGCGCGAGGTAAAGGTCGGCGAAGCGCGGCTCGATTTTCGCTTGGATGACCCTGAGAAGGGGGTTGCCTATGTGGAGGTCAAACAGGTCACTTTGAAAGAGGCGGACGGGCATGGCTACTTTCCCGACTCCGTGAGCGTGCGCGGCACCAAGCATTTGCACGCGTTGGCTGCGCTGGCTGAGCAGGGTAAGCGGGCGGTGCTGCTGTTTTGCGTGGCCCATGAGGGGATTGCGGATGTGGCACCGGCGACGCATATCGACCCCACCTATGCGGCGGCGCTGAGTGATGCGGTGAACGCGGGTGTGGAAGTAGTGGCGTATGGCGTGATGGTGGAGTGGCAGCAGAGTGTACCGGTAGCGGCCCGCCTGGCGCGGGCGCTACCGGTACGGGCTTAGCGCTCGATTTAGCGTTCGATATAGAAACGCTGAATAAAGCTCACCGGCTCGGGGTTTTCATTGCGGTCGTAGCGCACGTCGAGATTGAAGCGCATCGGCTCGTCTTGGCGCAGCGTGAACGTGGCCAGATGGTAGGTGGCATCGCCATCGTGCACGGTGCGAAAGCTGAGCGGTTCGCGGGTGTCGGTGAGGTCGCTAACGTAGCCTTCAACGCTAGCGTTGACCGGTCGCGTGGTGCCATCTGGCTGACGCTCGCGCACGCTGACATTCACTAAGCCGTGCCCGATGCTGCGCTGGATACTGTTCGCCTGCGCCACTTCTGACGTTAGAAAGCGCGTTTCAATGGCGTTGTAGTGGATTTCGTACTCGCCCACTCGCACCATCTGCTCGGCCGCTGCCTGGGTGGCGCTGAGCAGCGTCCCCATTAGCAGCGTTAGCAGTGAAAAGCGTCGCAGTGTCGCGATAGCCATAGCGTGTCTCCTCTCATGGGTGAGGTAAGTGCGGTATTAGGCGCGTCGGCGCACTCGGAAAATGGCGATTTCACCAAACAGGTTCGGCCACCACTTCGAGGTCCAGTGCCCCTTGTGGTCGCCCACTCCTACGGCACGGTCAACAATCACCAAGCCTTTCTCTTTGCATAGATGCTCGAAGTCGTTAAACGTCGAGAGGTGGATATTGGGGGTGTCGTACCACGCGTGGGGCAGCGATTTCGATACCGGCATGTAGCCGCGCAGCCCCAGGTGAATGCGGTGACGCCAGTAGGCGAAGTTAGGGAAGGTGATGATGCCCTCCTCGGCTACTCGAAGCATTTCATCAAGCATCTTATCCGGGCGGCGCAGCGCCTGCAGTGCCTGGGTCATGATGACTTGGTCATAGCTATTGTCGCAGAAGCTACTCAGGCCATCGTCCAGGTTGTGCTCGATGACGTTGACGCCGCGCGCCACACACTGGGTGATACCGTCTGGATCGATCTCCAACCCGTAGCCGGTCACGCCTTTCTCTTGGGCCAGCCGCTCCAGCAAAACGCCGTCGCCGCAGGCGAGGTCAAGGATATGTGCACCTTGGGGAACCCAGTCGTAAATCAGTTCAAGATCCGTGCGCATTAGCGTGTCTCCTCCGCGCCTGCGGCGTCGATGTGCTGCTCTCGTGCGACGCGGCCCATAAAGGCGCTGAACAGCGCTTGGTAACGCGGTTCTGGCAATAAGAAGGCATCGTGCCCGTGGGGCGATTCAATGTTGGCATAGCTCACCGATTTGCCCGCGCGCGTTAGTGCATCCACCAACTCCCGGGAGCGCGACGGCGGGAAGCGCCAGTCTGTGGTAAAGCTGACGATCAAAAAGGGGCACTGCGCTGGTGCCAAGGCGCAGGCAAGATCGCCGTCGCAGCTGGCCGCCGGGTCGAAGTAGTCCAGCGCTTTGGTCATTAGCAGGTAGGTATTGGCATCAAAGGCGGTCGAGAAGGTATCGCCCTGATAGCGCAGGTACGACTCCACCTGAAACTCGACGTCGAAGCCAAAGCTCAAGTCGTCGCTGCGCAGGTCGCGGCCAAACTTGCTGCCCATGGCATCTTCGGAGAGGTAGGTGATATGCCCGACCATGCGGGCCAGCTTCAGCCCCCGTTTGGGTGCGGTGTCGTGCTCGGCGTACCAGCCGTCGAAGAACTCCGGGTCTGAGCGGATGGCTTGGCGGGCGACCTCGTTGAAGGCGATGTTCTGCGCCGAGAGGCGCGGCGTGGCCGCAATGACGACGGCATTGGCGACCCGTTCGGGGTAGGTGATCGTCCACTGCAGCACCTGCATGCCGCCCAAACTGCCGCCCACTGCCGCTGCCCAGCGCTCAATGCCCAGATGATCGGCGAGGCGCGCTTGGCTGGTGACCCAATCGCTCACCGTGACCACGGGGAAGTCAGGACCCCACTGGCGGCCGGTGTCCGGGTTATGGCTCGCCGGGCCAGTACTGCCGTGGCAGCCGCCTAGGTTGTTCAGCGACACCACGAAAAAGCGATTGGTGTCGATGGATTTGCCGGGGCCGATATGGGCATCCCACCAGCCAGGTTTGCGATCCTCGGCCGTGTGGTAGCCCGCAGCGTGATGATGCCCCGACAGTGCGTGGCAAATCAGCACCGCGTTAGAGCGCTCGGCGTTCAGCGTGCCGTAGGTCTCATAGATCAGTTCGTACTCCGGCAGCGTTTTGCCACAGGCAAGCGGCAGCGGCGTCTCGAACTTAACCACGTGAGGGGTCACAAGGCCAACGGAGTCCGCCGGCCGGTCGTCATAAGCAAGAGTGTCTGAATCAGGCATCGAAAGCGCTAGTCCTGCAAAAATAAGTCCTGCAAAAAGTAAGCTCGGGGCGATAGTCGAGTCGATAGGGCCTTTATAGGCCTACGAGTGCGCCCGAGATGCCCGCCGCGCGGATCAGCGAGCCAACCACTAAGCCGTCTACTAGGTTAATGGCGATAAAGACCACGATCGGCGAAAGATCAATCATGCCTAGCGGCGGAATCACCTTTCTCACCGGAGCCATGATCGGCTCGACCAACTGCATCACCAGCAGCGCGCCGGGGTGGCTGGCATTCGGCGCGACCCAGCTCAGAATGATCATCACGATCATGGCAAAGAAGTAGATCTTCAAGATGGCGTTGGCCAGCGCGGCCACCCCAGCAATCACCAGTCCTGCAATGGGCGGCATACCCACGCCGATCACCATGAAAATGGCAATCATACTGACCACTTTGAGCACGAAACCGGCCGCCAGCGTGGCGAGGTCAAAGCGCCCACCCACGGGGCCGAGGAAGCCTTGAAACAGACCAACAACAGGCTGGGTGATTTTCACCACCGACTGGCTGAGCGGGTTGTAGTAATCCGCCCGGGATGCCTGCAGCAAAAAGCGCAGCACTAACAGAAACAGATAAATATTGATCAGCGAGTTCACCAGCATTAACCCGGCGCTGCCTAATTGACTTCCCATTGCGGCTTCTCCTAAAAAATGTCGTTCTTGAGATGAGCGGCGTGCCTGCAGTTCATCCCGTTCTTATGGCGTGATTCACGGTCGGTTGCCTACGTAAGACTCAATCGTTACCGCTTAGCTCTTTGGACATGGCATCGGCGCGCGCGGCGCAGGCCTGCATGGCGTCGGCAATGATCGTGCGCAGGTGCGCATCTTCCATATGCGCAATAGCGCGCTCGGTGGTGCCGCCCGGTGACATCACGTTCTGCTTCAGGGTGGCCGGGTCTTTGTCGCTGCGCTGGGCCATAGTGGAGGCCCCCAAGGCGGTTTGAATGGCCAAGCGGCGGGCGGTTTCGGCAGGCAGGCCGAGCTTCACGGCGGCCTCTTCCATGGCTTCAAACATTAAGAAGAAGTAAGCCGGGGCGCTGCCGGAAACCGCGGTCACCGCATCTAGTAAACGCTCTTCCTCGACCCACTCGACAATACCCACGGCTTCCATTAGCTGCGTGGCGAGGGTGCGCTGGGCATCGCTGACCGCCGCGTTGGCGTACAGGCCGCTGGCGCCGATACCGACCAGTGACGGGGTGTTGGGCATGCAGCGCACCAGGGCGTTGCCGCCGCCCAGCCACTGGTCGATGGTGTTGGCATCCAGGCCTGCAGCAATGGAAATTACCAGCGGCGCCTGCTGCTGAACGCTTTCACGCAGGGCTTCACAAACGCCGCGCATGATCTGCGGTTTGACCGCCAGCACGACCACATCTGCACCGTTAACCGCTGCACTGTTGTCGGTGTGGGTATGAATACCCAGGCGCGCCTTCAGCGGAGCCAGTTCGCTTTCGTTGGGGGCCGTGGCGGTGATGTCGCTAGGTGAGACACCGCTTTCGATCAGGCCGCCGATAATGGCACCGGCCATATTGCCTGCGCCAATGAAGGTGATCTTGCTCGCCATGGGGGTATCCTTTTTCGCAAATGGCTGCGTCTTGCAGCGTGTAAAGTAAACCGTGAGTTGTGTGAGCCGCGTGCTGTGTGAACCGTAGTTAGCCCCGAGCGCCAAAAATGGCGGTGCCTAAACGTACCAGCGTGGCGCCTTCTAAGACAGCCGCTTCTAAATCGTCGCTCATACCCATCGAGAGCGTATCCAGCGGTGCTTCAGGCAGTGCCGCTTGGAGCTCTTCTAATAGCTGGCGCAGCGCTGCCAGCGGCTGGCGTTGTGCTTCTAGCGTCTCCGTCGGGGCGGGAATCGCCATCAGCCCGCGCAGGGCGAGGCCTGGCAGGGCGGCAATCTCTTGGGCCAGTGCCAAGGTACCCTCGGGCAGCACGCCGGATTTCGTGGCCTCGCGGCTAATATTGACCTGCAGGCATACGTTTAGCGGCGGTAACGCTGCCGGGCGCTGTTCGCTCAGGCGTTTGGCGATCTTTAACCGGTCAACGCTGTGTACCCAGGCAAACTGCTCGGCCACAGCGCGGGTCTTGTTCGATTGCAGTGGGCCAATGAAGTGCCACACAATGCCGTCAAGATCCTCAAGCGCCGCTTGTTTATCCAGCGCCTCTTGCAGGTAGTTTTCACCAAACTCGCGCTGGCCGTGCTGCCACGCTTCGCGCAGCATCTCGGCGGGCTTGGTTTTGCTCACCGCCAGCAGGGTGGCGCTGGTGGGCGAGCGTCCGGCATCCTCAAGCGCCCGGCGCAGGCGTTCACGCGCAGATGCAAGTGACTCGGGGAGCGCGTTGTCTGTCATACTCAAGCACCTTACCGCAGCTGGGAAAGAGAGATGGATATTACCGAACTGCTGGCATTCTCGGCAAAGCAGAATGCATCCGACTTGCACCTTTCGGCGGGTCTGCCTCCCATGATACGTGTTGATGGCGATATTCGTCGGCTTAATGTGCCCGCCATGGAGAACAGCGACGTTCGGCGGCTGATCTACGACATCATGAACGATCGGCAGCGCCGCGACTATGAAGAGCACTTAGAAGCGGACTTCTCGTTTGAAGTGCCGGGGGTGGCGCGCTTTAGGGTCAATGCCTTTAACCAGGCACGCGGGGCGGGGGCGGTGTTCCGTACCATTCCCAATAAGGTGCTTTCCATGGAAACCTTGGGCATGGGCGAGGTGTTCCAGCGCCTTTCGATGCTACCCAGGGGATTGGTGCTGGTGACCGGGCCCACGGGGTCGGGCAAAAGCACGACCTTGGCGGCGATGATCGACTACATCAACGAACAGCGCTTCGAGCATATTCTGACCATCGAAGATCCGGTGGAGTTTGTGCACACCAGCAAGCGTTGCCTGATTAATCAGCGGGAGGTTCACCGCGATACCCATAGCTTCTCTGGGGCGCTGCGAAGCGCGCTGCGCGAAGACCCGGACGTGATTTTGGTCGGTGAGTTGCGGGATCTCGAAACGATCCGTTTAGCGCTCACCGCTGCTGAAACGGGGCACCTAGTATTTGGTACGCTGCACACGACTTCGGCGGCGAAAACCATCGACCGGATTATTGATGTCTTCCCCGGTGAAGAGAAATCCATGGTGCGCTCAATGCTGTCTGAATCGCTCCAAGCGGTCATCTCGCAAACGTTGTTGAAGCGCCAGGGCGGCGGTCGCGTGGCGGCCCACGAGATCCTGATTGCCACGTCTGCGGTGCGTAACCTCGTTCGCGAAGATAAGGTGGCGCAGATCTACTCCGCCATCCAGACCGGCGGCGCACTGGGAATGCAGACCCTGAATGCCTCGCTCGCTAAGCTGGTTAAAGAGGGCGTGGTGAGTATGGAGGAAGCCCAAGTAAGAGCTAAAGGCACGCTGACGTTAAAAGATGAGTAAGGCGGCAAAAGGATAATAGACGCGATGAGTGAGCCAGCCAGCGGTATGACCGCGACCCAGTGGCTGCACCAACTGCTGGGCATCATGGTCGAGCAGCAGGCCTCTGACCTGCTTATTTCGGTGGGCGCGCCGCCCAGCCTTAAAACGCCCCAAGGGCTGGTGCCGCTGGGGCGTCAGCCGCTCTCCTCTAGCCAAGTGCGCAGCCTGGTGCTGAATGCGGTTCCTGAGAAGCAGCGGGAGCGATTTCAAGAGGAGCACGAGGCGAACTTTGCCCTAAGCCTGGAGAGTGCGGGGCGGTTTCGGGTAAGCGCCTTTCAACAGCGCAACGAGCCCGCCATGGTGGTGCGCCGCATTGCGCAGACCATTCCGACCCTTAGCGCGCTGGGCGTGCCTAGCCAGTTGGCGACGTTGGCCAATGCCAAACGCGGGCTGGTGCTAGTGGTAGGCGGCACGGGAACGGGGAAATCCACTACGCTGGCGGCGATGATTCAGGAGCGCAACGCCTCAGTCGGTGGGCATATCATCACCATTGAAGACCCCATCGAGTACCTGCATCCGCATCAGCGAGGCATCGTTAATCAGCGCGAAGTGGGGGTGGATACGGAGTCCTTCGAGGTGGCGCTGAAAAATACGCTACGCCAAGCGCCGGATGTGATCTTGATTGGTGAAGTGCGTACCCGCGAGACCATGGAGCACGCCCTCACTTTCGCGGAAACCGGGCATCTCTGTTTGGCGACATTGCACGCCAACAACGCCAACCAAGCCTTAGAGCGTATCCTTCACTTCTTTCCCCATGAGCGGCACGAGCAGGTTCTGATGGATCTGTCGCTGAATCTGCGTGCCGTGGTCGCGCAGCAGCTGCTACCTACTCAGCAGGGCGGCCGCTGCGCGGCGATCGAGATTCTGCTCTCATCGCCGCGGGTGGTGGATCTGATTCGTAAAGGGCGTATTGATGAATTGAAGCAGGCCATGGCAGGCTCCCGCGACGCGGGGATGCAAACCTTCGATCAGGCGCTTTATGCGCTTTATCAAGCGGGCCAAGTCAGCCAGCAAGTGGCGCTGGCCCATGCGGATTCCGCCAACGACCTGCGGCTGATGATCAAGCAGGGCGACGCCGTCGCCAGCGGTAAGCCGTTAGATGCGCAGGTGCCGTCTCATCTTGCTCTGCGCGACGGTGACGATTATTGACGGTCGCCGCTAGGGGGCGTAAATGCCGCCCAGTACCCGCGGGCCGCTGGCGCCGGTCACGGAAGACAAGTTGCCGGGTAACCCGTGCAGGCGCTGATGGGCGAGCCAAGCAAAGGCTCCTGCTTCAATCCAATCTTCCGGCCAGCCCAGCGTAGCGGGGGAGAGTAGCGTGACCTTAGGAAGGTGCGCGGCTAACCTTTCCATCAAATAGGCATTGTGAGCACCGCCACCGCCTACCAGTAGCGTGGCGCTGGGTTGGCTTAGCGGCAGTTGGGTCACCCCTTGCGCGACACTCACCGCCGTCAGTTCGACCAGCGTTGCCTGAACATCCCGGGGGACTTCGTCGCCAGTGAGGTGGTCGCTCAACCACGCTAAGTGAAACAGCTCGCGCCCGGTGCTGCGCGGCGGCGGCTGATGAAAAAAGGGTTCTTGCAGCAGGCGGGCGAGCAGCGCTTGGTCGATTTGCCCGCTGGCCGCCCAAGTGCCGTTCTCATCAAATCGCTCGGTGTGATGTTTGGCAAACCAGGCATCAAGCAGCACGTTCGCCGGGCCGGTATCGAAGCCCACCACGGCGCGCTCCTGTTCTTGAGGAAGCCATGTAAGATTGGCAAAGCCGCCCAGATTCAGCACGAGCTGTTCGCCTTGGCGCTGCCCAAACAGCGCTTGGTGGAACGCGGGCGCTAGAGGCGCTGCTTGGCCGCCAGCGGCCAAGTCCCGGCGGCGAAAGTCGGCCACCACCGTGCATCCCGTCAATTCTGCCAGCAGGCTCGGGTTGTCTAGCTGTAGCGTATACGCCGGACCACCCTGGTGACCTTGCGGCGCGTGCTCAATCGTCTGGCCGTGGCTGCCAATCGCCGTAATCTGAGCCGGGACAAGCCCCTGTTCCGTTAATAGTGCTGTAACGGCCTGGGCCTGGAGGCGGCAAAAGGCATCCTCGGCGGCGGCCAGTTCGGCAAAGTGCGCTGCTGGCGCGTGGCAAAGGTGCAGTAGCTGCGCGTGCAGCGTATCGGGCATGGCAACGGCAGCCGTGGCTAATAGCTTAGGCGGCGTGCCAGGAGTGATAGAGACCAGGGCGGCATCAATACCGTCCAAGCTGGTGCCTGACATGAGCCCGATATAGTAGGCCGTCGGTGTGGAGGAGGCGGTTTTCATCATGCGAGTCATCCAAAACGGGGTGAAGGCTCAACCAAGGCGGTGGAGCGTGATAACATCGCCCACTATTGATTATTTAAACGCCTTTAACGGCACATAGTACATGGAGATCGGCAATGAGTGAGGTGGATCAGGCGTTAGCGCTGCTGTCGCGGGGGACGCATGAAATCCTGGTAGAAGACGAGCTGCGTAAAAAGCTCGCGTCTGGTCGCAAGCTGCGTATTAAAGCAGGGTTCGACCCTACAGCACCTGATTTGCACCTGGGCCACAGCGTACTGCTGACCAAAATGCGCCAGTTCCAAGATCTCGGTCATACCGTCATCTTTTTGATTGGTGACTTCACCGGCCGTATTGGTGACCCGACCGGTAAAAACGTCACCCGTAAGCCGCTGACCGAAGCCGACGTCAAGGCGAATGCGGAAACTTATAAAGAGCAGGTGTTCAAAATCCTCGATCCGGAAAAGACCGAGGTGCGCTTCAACGCTGAATGGTTTGGCGAGTTAACGGCTGCCAAAATGATTGAGCTGGCAGCACAAAGCACCGTGGCTCGCATGCTGGAGCGTGATGACTTCGAGAAGCGCTACAAAGCGAATCAGCCGATTGCGATTCACGAGTTTCTTTACCCGCTAGTGCAGGGCTATGACTCCGTCGCACTAGAAGCTGATATCGAACTGGGCGGCACCGATCAGAAATTTAACCTGCTCATGGGGCGCGAGATTCAAAAGCACTTCGGCCAGGAGCCTCAGGTGGTCATCACGATGCCCCTGCTAGAAGGTTTGGACGGCGTGCAGAAAATGTCCAAGTCGCTTGGCAACTACGTGGGCGTGGATGAAGCACCGGGCTCCATGTTCAATAAGCTGGTCTCCATGCCCGACAGCTTAATGTGGCGTTACTTCGAACTGCTCTCGCTGAAATCGAACGAAGAGATTGAGGCGTTGAAGCAGAGTGTCGAGCAGGGTGCGAATCCTCGCGATGTGAAAATGGAGCTTGCCCGCGAACTCATCGCCCGCTACCACGGTGATGAAGCCGCCGTGAATGCGCACAAGTCGGCGGGTAACCAGTTGGCCGATGGTGAGTTGCCGGAAGACCTGCCAGAAGTAGACGTCGATTTTGAAGGCAGCGAGCAGGCCCCGGTTGCGACTGTTCTGAATCGCTCAGGCTTAACCAAGAACAGCGCACAAGCCAAAGACATGCTGAAAAATGGCAGTGTCAAAGTGGATGGTGAGGTCGTTGCTCAAGACACCATGCTCGCCACTGGTAAAGTGTATGTGATTCAAGCGGGCAAGAAGCGTTACGCTCGCGTGACCCTGGTGTGAACTTTCTGAAAACTTTTTCACATTAGCTCTTGCCAACCCGGCCGCGAATCCGTAAAGTACGCATCCGCTGCCGGGGACGCCCAGCGTTACCAGCGGTGAAGGAGGTTGAAAAACCTCTGGTTTGTCAGGAAGTTAGAGCCGTCTTGTTGTTGTTTAGATCACTCGCTTCACTCGCTAAAACAGCGGTTGACAAACACCAGGAAATGCGTAGAATACGCCTTCCTCGCTGAGGCAACACGGGTCAGGTCATCGAGCCCGTCGCAGCGAACTTAAGAAAGTTGCTCTTTAACAATTTGATCAGGTAATTCATGTGGGCG
>NZ_JBSXNN010000102.1:0-5338 GCF_056857635.1 Vreelandella sp. L-15
TGTGGGACTTTTACGGCGATAACCAAGCCATTCCCTCGGGCAATCGTCTTGGAAGCAGAAACCAGGAAGGTAACAACCTGGGAATCCCCTTCCTTTCCGTCGCTAGACGGCAGCGCAAGCTGAGGGAGGGGAGGATGTCAAGGCTGTAGATTAAGCTTCACCTAGCAGCCCTAAGCTTGCCGCCGGGGCTTGTCTACGCAGGCTGTAGGAGAGCGCATGGCCGATGACACCTATCAGCAGCGCGCCGCCAATGGGGAGTGCTAGCCATAGGCCGAGGTGCAGGCGTGGGGTTAAATCGAGCCAGTAGAGGTAGAGCGCGGCAGTAGCCAGTTCCGCCAGGACCGCCCCTAGCAGGCCGCTGGCGAATCCGAGCAGCGCGTATTCAGCCCCTTGCACGCGGGAGATCATCCGGTTGCCTGCACCAAACACCCGCAGCAGGCCACTCTCGTGGGCGCGTACCGGGCGGCTGGCGGTAAGCGCGGCGTAGAGCACACTCACGCCCGCCAACAGCACCAGGATTAGCACTAGCTCCACCGCGCGGGTTACCTGGGTCAACACATCGCGCACCTGCCCTAGAATAGCATCTACGTTGAGCAGTGAGACACCGGGGAAGTCGCTGACCAGCTCACGCACCAAGCCCTGCTCTTCGTCTGGCAGATGGAAAGCGGTAATGAAGCTATGGCCGAACGATTCCAGCACGCCGGGCGGGAAGATCACGAAGAAATTCGGGTTAAAGCTATCCCAGTTCAGGCTGCGCAGGCTTTCGATGCGCGTTTTGATGCTGTCGCTGCCTACGGCGAAGGTGATTTCGTCCCCTAAGCCCAAACCAAGACGCTCAGCCAAACCATCCTCCACCGAAATGGGAACAGTTTCTGAGTCGCTAGAAGGCGTCGCGTCCACTTCGCTCATCCAGCCTTCTGGCTCACTGGCGGGTGTGAACCACTGCCCTGCGACCACTTGGTTGCCTTCGGGTAGTTCGGATTGCCACGTCAGGTTAAGTTCACGGCGCAGCGAGTTGTCGCCTCGGGCATCGGCGGGTACCGCCTCCCTGGGCGCTTGGCCGTTAATCTCAGTGATGCGCCCGCGCACCATAGGGTAGAGCGTGCTTTGGGTATCGACCCGTGGTGCCACCGCTTGCTCAAACGCATCCCGCTCGCTTGGCTGAATGTTGATGGCAAAGTAGTTGGGGGTGTCTTCTGGTAGTTGATCTTGCCAAGTAGTGAGCAGATCCCCACGTACCAGGACGATCATCGCCATGGCAAAAAACGTGACCGAAAATGCCAGCAGTTGGCCAAGCCCCGCCTGCTTGCGGCGGGCCAGTTGACGCCCGCCCAAGCGAAATGCCTGAACCCACTCGCCGCCGCCCTTAAGGCGCTGCACAGCGCGAAGCAAACCTTTCAGCAATAAAGAACTCACGCCCCACAGCAGCGCCAATAAAGCCGAGCCACCCACCAGAAGCGCCAAGGCCAGAGGGAAGCTGCCTGAATAGAGCCACAGCAGGCCACCAAACACGATGCTAGCCACCCCCACCACCAGCCAAGCGGCGGGCGGTAACGGGTCCAGCTCTCGGCGCAGGACTTTAAGCGCGCTCACCTGCTTGATACGCAGCAGCGTTGGGCCTGCAAACCCGACCAGCACCGCCAGCGCGGTGAAGATGCCGAGCCACAGCGGCATAATGCCAGGGGGTGGCAGCGTCATGGGCAGAAAGCTAGTCAATAGCCACAGCAGCACCGCTTGGCCGACCAAGCCCAGCAGCGCACCAATGAGGGAGGCCATTAATGCCAGCCCAATGAGTTGCAGGCTGAAAATTGTCACAAGCTGATACTGGCTGGCCCCAAAGCAGCGCAGCAGCGCAGCAGTATCCAGGTGACGCTCTACGTAGCGGCGGGTCGACATAGCAACCGCCACCCCAGCCAACAGTACCGCAGCTAACCCGGCAAGGCCTAAGTAGCTTTCCGCACGTTGCAGGGCGTTACCCAACTGCGGGCGGTCTACCCGCACATCACGCACTTCTACCCCATCACGCCGTAGCTGTGCCAACAAGCCTTGCACCTGATCTAACGCGGCGGGCGGCCCGGCGGCCAGTAGTTCAAACTCAATACGTGACCCTGGCTGTACTAGGCCAGTGGCTTCAAGGTCAGCGGTATTGAGCATCAAGCGCGGGTTGAAGTTACCAAAGCCAGCGGATTGGTCCGCTTCGCGCTCGATAATCCCGCTAATGGTCAGCTCCGTTTGCCCCACCTGCACGCGGTCGCCAATCTCTATCTCAATCAGCTCGGCTAACCGTGGGTCTGCCCAGGCTTCGCCTGCAGGTGGGCCAGAGGCGATTTGCTCGACGCCGCTGCCCCTATCTACGTGAGAAACACCGTAATGCGGGTACACGTCATCCACCGCTTTGAGGCTGGCGGGCTGGAAGCGCTCCCCCTGGCTGATCATGGAGACCAGATCCACTTGGTCGCTCAGTGTAAAACCCGCCTGCTCTAGCGTATTGCGCAGCTCTTCAGGGAAAGGGTCGCGCTGTTCAAGCACTAAATCGCCCCCCAACATCTGCCCGGCTTGGCGCTCAAGGCCGCGCTCCAAGCGATCAAGAAAGAAGGCAATCATGGTGGACGCGGCCACCGCCAGAACCAGCGCCACAAACAGCGCCTGTACATCCGTCGCACGCAGGTCGCGCTTTAAGCTCCGAGCGGCCAAACGCCAGTTGATATCACTCATCGCCTTCCCCGCTGTTGGCTGGGGCTGGCTCGAACGGGACGAGCTGGCCGTTGGTCAGGCGCAGGCAGCGGTCGCAGCGGCGCGCTAAGGCGTGGTCGTGGGTGACGAGAATCAGCGTCGTGCCCGCTTCTTTATTCAACGTGAAAAGCAGGTCGATGATCTGCGCGCCGGTATCCGGGTCCAGGTTGCCTGTCGGCTCGTCGGCAAACACCAGCTCAGGGTCGGTCACGAAGGCACGCGCAATGGCGACACGCTGCTGTTCACCGCCAGAGAGCTGTTTGGGCTGGTGGGAAGTCCGCTCGCCAAGCCCTACACGCTCCAACCACTGCTGGGCAGCACGGGTTTCTCCGGCCCGTGGAGAGAGCTCTAGCGGCAGCAGCACGTTTTCCAGCGCGCTGAGGGTCGGCAACAGCTGAAAGTTTTGGAACACGAACCCCACTCGCCCTGCCCGCAGTGCGGCGCGGCCATCCTCATCCAGGCGGCTCAGCGCATGGCCGAAAAGCGTCAACTCACCGTCGCTGGGCGTATCCAACCCGGCCAACAGGCCTAGCAGCGTCGACTTACCCGCCCCGCTTTTACCCAAAATAGCCACGCTCTCCCCCGCCGCCACGCTTAACGACAGGTCGTGTAAAATGGTTAGCGTGCGTTCACCGCTGGTCACTCGTTTGGCCAGCTTTTCCGCGTGCAGCACTGGCTGGCTCACCGCTTCATGGGGAACCTTCTGGGCCGCTGATGAGTCGGTGTTGGACGAAGCCGCATCTTGGGTCGTGGTATTGGATATTGGGTCAGAGGAGTGAGGCATGAAACGTGGATTCCCTTTAGCAATTCAAAAACAAGCAATTCAAAAACTGTTTCGTCAGACACTGGCCTTTCAGCGGGGGCAAACGGCCACCCGGCGTGGTGTGTCTAGCGCCGTCATGCTGATCATATTCTTGGGTGCTGCCCCTTTATACGCCAACACGTCTGAAGAGCACCTACCAACGCTCCTCGTGATGGGCGACAGCTTGAGCGCGGCGTACGGTATTGAGCAGGAGCAGGGCTGGGTCACGCTGCTGGCAGAGCGCCTTGACGGTGAAGCGCACGTCGTCAATGCCAGCATTAGCGGCGAGACCACCTCAGGCGGTGCCCAGCGATTTGCCGATATTATCGGACAGCAGCAGCCGGGTATCGTTCTTTTAGAGCTGGGCGGCAACGATGGCCTGCGCGGTTTACCACCGGCCCAAATGCGCGCCAATCTCGCCACCATGATTGAGCAGAGCCAACAAGCCGATGCTGAGGTACTGTTGCTGGGTATCGATATTCCGCCTAATTACGGTCAAGCCTACCGCGATGCATTTACCAGTGTCTTTCATTCGCTCGCGGATGAGTACGATATTCCGCTGGTGCCCTTCTTGCTGGAAGATATCGCGCTTAATAAACAGCTGATGCAGAGCGATGGTATTCACCCCACTGCCGAGGCCCAACCCATTATCCTAGATAACGTATGGCCTGAGCTTGAATCCATGCTGGAAGAGACGTATCAGGCTTCTTCTCAGTAGTATACTTTGCGCACGGCACTGACTCGCTGGGCAACCCCATTTTTTCATGCCTTGCACGCATGTAGTCTAAGAACTACAATATCTTTATGCTCGCTATTAAACAAACCGACACTTACCGACGGTGGGAACGCAAGCTCCGCGATTCGCGCGCCAAAGCACTGATTGCCGCCCGTATTTTCAGGCTGGCCAACGGATTGACTGGCGATGTAAAACCCGTTGGTCAAGGCATCAGTGAACTGCGTATTCATCATGGCCCAGGATATCGTGTCTATTTTAAACAACGCGGTAATGAGCTTGTCATCCTGTTGTGTGGTGGCGATAAAAGCACTCAGCAAAACGATATCGATACAGCGCAGCGTCTGGCAGCAGAATGGGAGGAATCATGAGCGATAAGATTTACGACTATGACCCAGCAGCAGCCTTAGAGAACGATGAAGCCATCGCGCTCTTTCTCGCTGATGCGCTGGAAACCGGAGATGCCACTTATGTTGCTAAAGCGATGGGTATCGTAGCGCGCGCTAAAGGAATGACAGAGCTTGCTCGCGAAACCGGCCTCTCCCGTGAGCAGCTCTATCGTTCGTTCAGCGAGCAAGGCAATCCAACGCTGAAGACGATGTTGGCCGTCATGCGTGCACTGGGTATGGACTTGACGGCAAAACCACACCAAGAAGAACCAGCAGCATAAAACATTGCCTTTGTGTTTGATCTGACCAAGCGCTTTGCCGTAATAATTTCCTTCCCGAATATCTGAAAACGTTTGGATGCCAATAGGCAGCTTGCGGCGGTTGGCGTTGGGCACGGTGGCTTCCTGCGGTCCACATACATTATCAATCAGCGCGAAAAACCGCTTACTTTTAGTGAGCGGATGGATAGCGCGGCATCCGCAGGATGCCCTTGCTGATGATTTGCACAGTGCTATACTACTCACGTCGACACGACCTACCGAGGGGCACTCGGAAAGTTACGTCTGTGGAGACGATGTGAGACCTGGGGGATATGAGTTGGTTCGCCACCGTAAAAATCCCCACTGTGGGACTTTTACGGCGATAACCAAGCCATTCCCTCGGGCAATCGTCTTGGAAGCA
>NZ_JBSXNN010000103.1:0-85254 GCF_056857635.1 Vreelandella sp. L-15
GCGCTCAGAGCACACAGGCGAGCGAATTCAGCGGAACGAAGCTCAGCCCGATAATGGGGGACAGGAACCGCCGTGGTACGGATCCGTTTGCCCGGTGGTGTGAGAGGACGGGGGAGGCGACTCCCCCTCCTACTCGATCCACGCTTAGCGCTCTCGGCTCAGGCTTTACACGGTGAATGAGCCGGTAGACGTAGGCAGAAAGATACGCCCTGATTTTTCAAGCGAGGCGGACGCCATAGCATCCACTCGCCGAAACAGCGCTTTTACCCGGACGGAAAGCTCTGCCACGCTGAATGGCTTCGTGAGATAGTCTTCTGCTTCCATTTCCAGCCTCAGCACTCTGTCCAGCTCGGCCACGTGCATACGAACCAGCTCGCCGATACCTGGGTTGTCCTCGATGATCAGTACGTTTCGCGTCATAGCTTCCTGGCTCTCGAAAGGGGCGTTACTCTTTCATGCTGTCGGTGGAGTCCATGTGATCGCTCTCCATGCTCATGTCGTCCATGGAGTGGCTCATGCCATCGACGAGCTGTTGCTCACCGCGCTGTATGACGACGCGTTTAATCGCCTAGGAAATTTGGAAAACTGAGTGAAAAACTAAGCGGCCATTTCTTGCCTTCGCCTTACGCCACCAAGCGCTAGAGCCGCGATTGCTTGCCGGATAAGGTAACGTGGTCTGTACTTTGACCAACCATCGACACGGATAGCCCACTGATTTAAATGGGCGGGCGGCACAAGCCGTTGGTTGATGGCGGGTATTGGCTCACTTTTACTGAATAAGGCAAGTATGAAAAATTACAGCTCGTGGCCCGTTTGGGGTGTGCTGGTCGTCACGCTACTGTTCTCTAGCGTTGGCATGGCGCAAACGCAAGGCGATGAGAGCGAGGACCCGCGTTGGTTCACCATGGATGCGATCAACTCAGGGTTGGATGAGGTGCCGGAAGAGGCGAAACGCATGTCGCCCCGGGAGACCATCCGCAGCTTTTTGAATTTCACCGACGATGAAAATTACGCCGATGCGGCGCATTTGTTGAACCTAGCTGATATCGACCCTAGCGAGCAGCCCGCGCGGGGTACGGAGCTAGCCAAGCAGCTGGCGGAGGTATTACGACGAGGTGAGTGGCTGAACGCCTCTAACCTGCCGGGTCGCCAAGATGCTGCCATTGAAGATCCTTCTGGCCAAAACCCTTTGGCTGGCGAGCCACGGCGCAACATTGAACTGGCTGCGTTGCAGGTAGAAGGCCAAGCCTATGATGTGCGCTTAGGCCGCTACCGTGTTGGCGAGGAAGACCCCGTATGGTTGATTATGCCGGAAAGCGTGTCGTCGATTCCCGCACTGTATGAGGAGTATGGCCCCTCCATGCTGGAAAGCTATATTCCCGAACGCTTCAAAGCGTCGTTTGGCGTGCTGAAAATCTGGGAGTGGCTGGCGATCCCTATTTTTCTGATCACGATTGGCTTAGTGGGAGTGGCAACGTATTACCTTGTCAGTTTGGTCGCGCGCATTCTGCCCTCCGGGCTCTCGACCATTTTTGCTGATCAAATTGGCGTGCCCGTCGCGTTCATTGTGGTGTCATTGTTCACCCAGATGCTGCTGGATTACGTGGTGTCGTTTTCAGCGGTAGCGACCACGACGTTTAGGGTGCTACTGATCGCGATCATGGCCTGGGGGGCAGGCACTATTGCGCTGCGGTTGGTCGATACCATCATGCTGCGCATGACCCGCCGCTTGGTGGGGGAAATCGACGATACCAAACCCAGAGACAAACGCCGGCTGCTGACCTCACTCTACGCCCTGCGCCGGGTGATTATTTTAATCACCGTGGTGGCGGTTTCGGTGTATGTGCTGGGGCAAATCCAGCTGTTCGAATCGTTGGGCCTGTCCATTCTGGCCTCGGCCAGTGTGTTGGCCGTGCTGGTCGGTATCGCGGGGCAGACGGTGCTGGGCAATATTCTGTCGTCGTTCCAACTCTCACTGGCCAAGCCCATCCGCATTGGCGATTTGGTGATCTTCGAAGGGCAGTGGTGCTATGTGGAAGGGATTTTCTACACCTTCATTCGGCTGCGTTCTTGGGATGAGCGGCGGTTGATCGTGCCGGTCACGTACTTTACGTCCAAACCGTTAGAAAACCTCTCGGTGAAAAGCACCAAAATGTACCGCTTCATGGAGCTAACCCTGCACCTCAGCGCGGATATCTCTCAGGTGCGTGAGAAGTTTTTAGAATTCGCTAAGGAAGAAGAGTGCGTGATTGAGCACCATAAGCTGCTCTGCTACGTCACAGGCCAAACTTCCTACGCACAAACGGTTACCTGCTACTTAATGACCTCGGACCCGCTAGCGGGCTGGACCGCTGAGATGAACGTGCGTGAGAAGCTGATGGCCTATATCCGCGACGAACACCCCGAGTGGTGGCCCCGCGACGTGGTGGTGATTAGCCATCATGATATTGCGCGTGGGGAGCATGCTAGACAATCAAGCGGCCAACAGAAAGGTGCGACGGGACAAACCGGTGAGTCAAACGACTCAAGTGACGCACCGGACGGCGGTGCTGAGTAAGTTCGCCAGAAAGGGCAGCGGCCATGCCGCTGCCCTTTTTACTAAGATGATTCAGCCGCCAGCTGCGCTTCGGCAAGCCGTTTCGCGCCAGCAAAGTCTGCTTTTCCTGACCCTAGACGAGGTATCTCTTCCACGGTGAGCCAGTCGCTGGGAATCATTAACGCGGGCGTACCGTGGCTACGCAGGGCGGTTTTGAGCGTTTGGGCGTCCAGCGCTGCTTCGCTCAGTAGGACGATGCGCTCGCCTTTGTTTGCATCGGGCAGGCTGACGGCCATCAGCGGTATGTTGGGGTCGTCGACGACCGCTCTGACCGCGGCTTCGACGGCGCTGAGGCTGACCATTTCGCCGCCGATTTTGGCAAAACGGGCGTAGCAGTCGATCAGTGTTAAAAAGCCATCTTCATCGATAAACCCTTTATCGCCGGTAACGTACCAGCGCTGGCCGTCGAAGCTTTTGAGGACCTGTTCGGTGCGCTGGGGGTCGTTGAGATAGCCCTGCATCACCTGCGGCCCGCTGATCACAATCATGCCTGGCTCGTTGGTGGGTAGCTCCTCGAAGCTCTCTGGATCGACGACCTTAATGCTGGTGCCGGGGAGCGGCATACCCACGGTGCCGGGCTTATTACCTTTTTGTACCTGCTGGTAGTGAACGCCGACGGCGTCGGGTAGGTTAACGGCCGCCACGGGGGCGGTTTCTGTCGCGCCGTAACCTTCATAAATCGCCTTACCGAATTTTTGCGCAAACCCTTCACGTACGCTGTCATCCAGTTTCTCGGCACCAGCCACCACAATACGCAGGCTTTCCAGCATGGCGGGCTGTACCTTTGGGCTGCGGTTGAATAGCCGTAGCATGCTGGAGGTGCCGAACATAATGGTGGCTTTATGCTTGGCCACCGCGTTGGCAACACCTGGGGCATCGGTGGGGTCGGCGTGACTGACCAGCGGCAGCCCTTCGATCAATGGCAGTAGCTGGGTGACGGTAAAGCCGAACGCGTGAAAGAGCGGCAGCGAGGCCATGACCACATCGTCGTGCTGGGTATTGAGCACGTCGGAGGTCTGCTTGATATTCGCCATCAGGTTGCGGTGGCTCAGCATCACGCCCTTAGGCTGCCCTTCGCTGCCGCTGGAGAACAGAATGGCCGCCGTGGCGTCCGCATTCCGTCCATAGCAGAACAGCGCTTGTAACAACCAAGCGGGCAGCAGGCGCACGGCAAGAAACGTAGTGACGCGCTCAAACCGGGAGATCCCCGCCTGTAGATCTTCCAAATAGATCACCTGCTTGCCTTCTAGCAGCGATTCCACCGCCAGCCCCCGCTGGCTCAGCTTTTCCATAAAGCGGCGCGCGGTGACGACGGTGCGAATATCAGCTTGCTGCAGCGCAGAGGCAAGGGCAGCTTGGCTGGCAGTGTAGTTCAAGTTCACCAGCGTTTTGCCCGCGAGCAGTGTGGCCATATTGGCCAGTACCCCAGCAGTGCTGGTAGGCAGCAGTAGGCCAAGCGTCGATTCGTTGAGGCTACGGTGGCGAAAACGCTTGGCGAGCAGCAGGCTAGCGGTGAGCGCTTGACCTGCGTTGAGTGAGCGGTTCAAGGTGTCGGCCAGCGCTGGGGCGCTTGGGCTGCGTTTGACACTGTTGATCCAGGCCTCAGGCAGCGAAGGCAGCTCCTCCATGGCGTGTTGCCACGAGTGGGTCGCCTGCTCGAAAATACGCCGTTTGAGTACGTCGGCGGGGGTGTCTTTGGGCAGCGGTTTGCCAAAGGCAACTACCACAGAGCGGTGCAGCGGCGCGTTACGTAGCTCTTTGAGTTTGCTAGACGAGCGGGAGAATTGGCTGCCCCACAGGCCACGCAGGTAAAACGGCACGATGCGCACGTCTGGGTGGGCGTGTTTGCAGGCTCGCTCGTAGCCTCGGCGCAGCTCGCCCAACTGGCCGTTGCGGCTAATCGCTCCTTCGGGAAACAGGCAAACCACTTCCCCTGCGTTGAGCTGCTCGGCCACGGCGGCCAGCGCGTTCTCGGCCCCTGCGCCGCGCTCGATGGGAATGCAGCCCAGCGCTTTAAAGAACCAGCGTAGGTACCAGCGCTGGTAGATGTTTTTCAGCATCACAAAGCGCACCGGGCGCGGGCTGGCAATTTGCACCATCGCCCAGTCTACCCAGCTAATGTGGTTGCCCAGCAGCAGCACGCCGCCTTGGGCAGGCAGGTTTTCTAGCCCGTGAACGTCTACGCGGTAACGGCGGGTAAGCAGGAAGCTGAGAATGAAGCGCACTAGGCTCTGGGGCAGTTTGAAAATGGTGTAGCCACCGCCCACCATCGCCACGCTAGCGACCAATAGCAGCAGGTAGTGGCTATCGACCCCCGCCAGCGCGAACAGCGCGGTGAGCACCAAAAAGCCCAGCATCGACAGGTTTTGGATCCAGTTATTGGCGGCCAGCACGGTGCCTAGCTCGTGATCCGCCGCATGAAACTGGATCAATGCGTTGAGCGGCACGATAAATAGCCCGCCCATCATGCCGATGAACACAAAGTTGAGCGCTTGGCTGGTGGGCGTGGTGAGGAGAGGAAGGCACCAAAGTCCGACGGCGACACCGACAGCACCCAGCGGAATTAACCCGGTTTCAATACGGTTGCGGGAGAGCTTGCTGGCTAACAGCGAGCCGAGAGCAATGCCGATACCGCTGGCGGCGAGAATGGCTTGCAGCACCAGCGTGTTCCCAATGCTGAGCGCCTCTTTGGCATAGGCGGGAAAAGCGGCTAGCAGCACTTGCCCCACCGACCAGAACGTCGCCAACCCAATGATGGAGAGCCGCAGCACCGGCTGGCGGGCAAGAATACTCAGATTGTTTTTTAGCGCAGTGCCGCTGCGGTAGCGTGCCCACGTTAGCGGGGTAGCCGCAGGCGGTGCTTCATCCAGTTGGAGCCGATAGAGGGCGACGACCTGAAGGCCACTGTTAAGCACCAGTAGCCAGCCCAGCGGGGCGATATGGCGCAGCAGGTCGCTGGGCGTGCTGGCGCTGGGGGTGACCCAGTGTTCAAACAGGGCGGTAAACGCCACCGTGCCGGCCAGGATCGCACCAATGGTAACCGCCTGCACTAGCCCGTTGGCTTCGGCTAGCCTCGGTTTACCAAACAGCCCTTTCACTAGGCCGTACTTGGCGGGTGAGTAGAATGCAGACTGAATAGCCAGCAGCAGCGTCATCGCAAAAGCGAGCCAGAACCAGCCCTGGTAGTAGGCGGCGGTAATGCCCAGCGACACCGCCACCGCAGCCCAGGCGGAGAGCCTTAGCACACGTACTTTGGGAGTGCTGTCGGCAATATGGCCTGCCGGGCTGAAGAGGAGAATAAACGGCAGCAGAATTAGCCCATTCACCAGAGCGGTAAGCACGACCTGGGTCGCGCCATCGTAGCTTTTGAAAATCGTATTCTGAATGACGATTTTGTGCCCGAGATCTACAAAGGCATTGAGAAAGATGGCCATCAAGTAGGGCCAAGCGCCCGCGATGCGCAGCAAAGGTTGCATGGTATGTTGCCTTAGTCGCCGAAAGTTAACGCACTGTCGGCAAACGGGGTGAGTGTTGCAACGCTCACCGTTCAAGTTGAGTTATATGGGCTTTCCGGTATCGTTAATGTTTAGATGCCTGATGCCCATCGATGATGTGTCAGCATATTGCCCGTCTATTCACACCAGAAAAAGCCGTCACGAGAAACTTCCGATGAATCGTACCCCTTTTCAGGCCTTGGCCTGCCCATTAGACGGCGAACCGCTCCAGTTGGAAGGTGGCACGTGGCGGTGTGCCTCAAACCATAGTTTCGATGTGGCGAAACAGGGCTATATCAATCTGCTACCAGTGCAGCAGAAACGCTCCACCGACCCTGGTGATAGCAAAGCCATGGTGGCCGCACGCCAGCGCTTTTTGGCGGCGGGTGACTATGCGCCTATAGCAAAGGCGCTTAGCCAGGCGGTGATGCGCCACTGTGAGCAGGCAGAAACGTACAGTTGCCTGGATGCAGGCTGTGGCGAGGGTTACTACCTGCGCCAGTTGGCCCAACAACTGCCAGACGTGCAGGCGCTTTCACTGATGGGGCTGGATATCTCGAAGTGGGCGGTGCAGTCGGCGGCGAAGCAAGACGATAAGCACGCACCGATCAGCCGTTGGGTCGTGGGCAGTAACGCTCAATTGCCGGTGCAGTCAGCAACGCTGGATAGCGTGCTGTGTATGTTTGGCTTTCCGGTACACGGTGAGTTTGCGCGTGTGCTTAAGCCGGGCGGGCAACTGCTTCAAGTAGAAGCGGGGCCGGAGCACCTGCGCGAGCTACGGGAAATTATTTATCCCACCTTAAAACCTGCACGTGAGAAAGCGCCTGATGTACCGGAAGGGTTTGCCCACCGAGCTTCCGAGCAGATTCGCTACGCTATTTCATTAGAAGGGGCAGACGTTATCCGCGATTTGCTGACCATGACGCCGCATTTGTATCGTGCCAGTGCGGAGGGGCGCGAGCGAGCAGCTAACTTGGAGCAGCTAACGCTGACTATTGATGCTCAACTAATCGTATGGGAGAGGATTTAATACCCAAACGCAAAAAGGCCCGCCGAGGCGGGCCTTTCTGTTTGAACCGTTCACCTAATGGGTGAGGGTTCTAGCAAACTTTTCAGTGCTATCTAGAAAGATAGGACTTAGGAGATTTGCTTGATGTTAGAAGCCTGAAGGCCTTTTTTACCCTGGGTAACGTCAAAAGAGACGTTAGCGCCTTCCTGAAGGGTTTTGAAGCCGTCAGACTGAATTTCAGAGAAGTGTGCAAACAGGTCGTCGCCACCGTCAGAAGGAGCGATGAAACCGAAGCCTTTGGTGTCGTTAAACCATTTAACTGTGCCAGTTGCCATTGTGTAGATCCTTTGCGCTAAAGCGCCGTAATAAAGTTCCTGGTATTACCCAGATGAAGTAGCGGGTGAAACAAGGAATACAATATCAGGCTGCCGAAAAAGATCGTACACTTCTGAAACCATGCTGCTTGCTAACCAACTGACGCTACAGTGTCATGCTTCTTAGCCTAGGTCAAAGCCTTTCTGCATTTATTTTCATAGGGCAGCGAGTGGTAGGTTCGCTACTTCCAACCCATTTTCCAGGTGCTATCGTCTTTTAGCGCTTGCCATGCCAGCGTTGTTTCCCGGTGGGAGTGAACCGCTTCCAGCACCACGTCCACTACGTTCTCCTCTTCATCACGTAGCAGTTGGGTCACGATAAAGTGTTTTTCTTTATTACGTGGCGTCACCGCGGTCCATTTGCTGTGGTGGAGTTTGTTAGGGTTGATCGTATTCATAGTGGCTCCTGTTAGTGGCGTTGAGGAGAGGCAAGCAATCGGCCCTGTGTAAAGTCGCCATAGGTGCCATGCTAAGCTATTTAGTCGGCGTAATGGAGCTCAAGCAAACGCCACGCTGGTTTGGCAACCCGCGATGATGCAACATGACGTGGTTTTCCATTGATTTATACCAACCTGATTTAAACCAACAGGGCATTCAATGACATATTTATGGAAGCGCTACCTTCAAGCGTCGCTCATTTTGCGCGTCACCATCGCGCTGGTGATGGGTGTTCTGGTGGGTATTGTGGGCGGTGACTGGGTGGCCGTTTGGCTGGCACCGCTGGGCGATTTACTGCTTCGTCTCCTGACTTTCCTCATCGTACCGATTGTTCTGTTTACGCTCATGGTAGGGGTGAATCAGTCTCGGGAAGGAAGCGCAGGGCGCGTTGGCGGCAAAGTGTTTATTTACTATTTGGCCTCTTCTGCATTCGCCATTGTGGTGGGCTTAACCGTGGCAACGCTATTTAGCCCAGGCAGCGGCATGACGCTCAACGACAGCGCGAGCTTCTCGGTACCCGAGAATCCCGGTGTGGTCGATGCGCTGCTCAATATCGTGCCGGGCAATATCGTGGCCGCTTTTGCCGAGCTCAATATGCTGGGCATCATCTTTACCGCGCTGGTGTTCGGGATTGCGCTGTTGAAAATGCGCCAATCTGAGCAGCAGCACGCGCTTGGCGAGCAGCTTTATCAAGTTATTGAAGGGTTAAACGAGGTGACCCTGAAGGTGATGTCGGGGGTGCTGCATTTTGTGCCCATTGGCGTCTTTGCCATTGTTGCTGAAACGGTGAGCCAGCAGGGGATGGAAACGCTTCTCTCGTTGGGTGACATGGTGATGGTGCTGTACATCGCACTCGGCGCACAGCTGTTGATCTACTGCGCGGTGATGCTGCTGTTTGGCGTGAAGTTACGCAGCTTTTTTGGTGAGGCGCGCACGCCGATGGCCACCGCGTTTGCAACCCAAAGCAGCTCCGGCACACTGCCTGTCACGATTAACGCCGCGCAGCGTTTAGGCATCCCGAAAAGCATTTATGGCTTTAGCCTGCCCCTGGGAGCAACGCTCAATATGGACGGTGCCGCCATCCGTATTGCCATTTCAGCGGTGTTTGCCGCCAACGTGATTGGCGCTCCTCTGGATTTGATGAGCATGGTGCAGATCGTGCTGATCGGCACGCTGGTGACGGTAGGCACGGCCGGGGTGCCAGGGGCGGGCATCATCATGATCGCCACCGTGTTTGCCCAAGTAGGCCTGCCCATCGAAACCGTGGCGCTACTCACCGCCATTGATGCCCTGGTAGGTATGGGGGCAACGGCGCTGAATGTCACGGGAGACTTGGTCGGCACGACCGTGATTGCCCGAAGTGAAGGGCATACGCTGGCTGAAGCGCCTGATGAAGAAGGCGGCCACGCGGTGGAGAACGGCTAATCCGTATTCAGACGATAGGGGAGGTCAGCATGGTTTACGATCATGAGTATCGCTACTTAGAACGCGCCGTGGCGCTAGCAGAAGAGGCGCTCAACGCCGGTGATGGACCCTTTGGCAGCGTATTAGTCAGCGCCTAAGCCGTTTCAACCAGAGTTTAACAAACGCCGCCTTGCGCAATGCAAGGCGGCGTTTGTTAAACTAATGACGCAATGAGAGATTACGCAATGAGAGAGGCTAGTGCTTCAATATGACGTAGAAGGCGTGAATGATGCCTGGAATGAAGCCAAAGAGCGTCAGCAGGATATTGAGCCAAAAGTGTCCTTTGAAACCGACCTCAAAAAACACCCCTAGCGGGGGAAAGATAACCGCAAAAATCATCTTGATCGGGTCAGTCGCGGTAAACGCCATGTAGCCTCCTTTGCTTACACCGTTAGTATAATGTTGCCCAGCCGCCAGTGTAGAACTAATCCCTACACTTGGCTAATTAGTCACTCCATCATACCACTACCATTTTTCGTAGCCGTTCCCCGATGAACGTCATAATGTTGAACGCTCACTGATGATTCATTGGGATTTTTCATTGGAAAGGATGCCATGACTCGCTATCTCCCTCCTTCATTATTGTTACTCAGCACCGCTTTTTCCGCCCCCGTATGGGCACAAACCGATACAGAAGCCGTACTGCCCACTGTAGAAGTCAGCGCACCGCGCTTGGCGCGTGAGATTTACGCCACGCCTGCTGCGGTCTCGACGATAGAGCAAGACGCCATTGCCCAAGGCCAGCAGCGGGTGCGTTTGGATGAGTCGCTCAACCGGGTGCCGGGCGTTTTCCTGCAGAACCGCGATAATTTTGCCCAAGGGCAACGTATTTCAATTCGCGGCTTTGGTGCCCGCGCACCGTTTGGGGTGCGTGGCATTACGGTGATGGTGGACGGTATTCCTTACACGCTGCCGGATGGGCAGGCCCAGCTAGATGCGATTGATTTGGATAGCGCTGAGCGCATTGAGGTCATTCGCGGGCCGTCCTCGGTGCTCTACGGCAACGCGGCGGGTGGCGTGATCGACATCACCACCGCCGATGGACGCGACAACCCCGGCACTCGGCTGCGTATGGGCGCCGGTAGCGATGGCTACCAGAAAATGGCGCTGCAAAATGGCGGCGTGCAGGGGGATTGGTCGCACCATATCAGCCTCACTGCGCTGAACGTAGATGGCTACCGGGAGCAGAGTTCCACCGAGAAGTATCTGCTCAATGCCAAGCTGCGCCGTGAGCTGGGCAGCGATCGGGCACTCACCGCCATCATCAACTTGCTGGACAACCCGCGTTCGGAAGACCCCGGCGCGCTCAACGCCCGCGAGGTTGCCGAAGGGCGTGACCAAGCCGCACCGAACTCGCTGGCGCTAGATGCCGGTCAAACCGTCGACCAGCAGTTGATCGGCCTGCAATACGAGGATTTGTCTGCAGGGGAGGGTGAGCTGTACCTGAAAGGCTTTATCGCTCAGCGGGATTTTGAGCAACAGCTACCGTTTGTGGGCAGCAGCCGCCTGGGCTATCAGCGCGATTACATGGGCGCTAGCGCCGAGTATCACCACGAGGTAACGCTAGGCAACCTGCCGCTGAATTACATCGTTGGGGTGGATGCCGCTCGCCAGAAAGATGACCGCTTCCGCAACGATGTGAATCCCCAAGGGGCGGTGGGCGAGCCCCTCGCGGATGAAACCCAAACCGCGACTTCCACTGGTGTGTTTGCCCAGGGGGACTTAGCGCTGTCAGAGCAGCTTTCGCTCTCATTGGGCGCACGGTTTGACCGGGTGGCACTTGATGTCGACGACGATTTTGCCGCCGATGGCGACCAGAGCGGCCAGCGCACCTTCAACGAATGGAGCGGCTCTGCCGGGCTGAGCTACCGCTATCGCCCGCAGCACCAAGCGTATATCAATACCGGCACGGCCTTCGAGACGCCGACGTTCTCTGAGTTTGCCAACCCCGCTGGCGGTGGCTTCAACCCCAGCGTAGAGCCGCAAAAAGCCTGGAACCGTGAAGTGGGGCTGCGTGGTTACATCGAGCCGCTGGCGCTGGATTACGATGTCGCGCTCTTCTCCGTCCGCGTGCGCGATGAGCTGGTACCCTACGACGAAGGCGGCCGTACGTTCTACCAGAACGCCGGTGATACCAAGCGTGATGGTGTCGAGCTGGCGCTGGGCTGGCAGTTGGCCGACCAGTGGCGCTTGGACAGCGCGCTCACCTTGGCACGCTACGAGTTCGATGAGTTTGCCACGCCTTCTGAGCGTTTCGATGGCAACCGCATACCTGGGTTGCCGGAGCAAACCTGGGTGAGTCAGCTCACCTGGGAGAGCCTCGACGAGCGTTTTGCCACGCTGGAGACCGAGTATGTGGGCGATTTGGTGGCCGACAACGCCAACCAGACGGCGGTGGATAGCTACTGGTTGGTGAACCTGCGGGTAGGCGACGGCTGGCAGCTGAGCCAACAGACCCGGCTAAGCGCTTATGTGGGCCTGCGAAATCTGCTGGATGAAGAGCACTACTCCAATGTGCGCTTGAACGGCACCTTTGGACGCTTTTACGAACCCGCACCAGGGCGCAGCGTTTATGGTGGTGTCGAGCTGAGTTTTTAACGCTGGCTATGCTTAAGGCTGACTCAGGGTTCAGGTAGCGCCAGATGCAAAAAGGGCGGCCTATGGCCGCCATATCAGTCAGTTAAAGTATTGATCTATCAGTTACGCTTGGTAAGTCTGCTGTGGGAGGCCGCTTTAGCGGGCGAATGGCGCCGTCAGGCGCCTTGGCTAAGCCACCAGTCGCGAGCTGAAGCTCCCTCCCACCAGCACTAGCTGACTCCGTAGAGCTAGCGGTTACTCCGGTAACGCGTAGCCAATCACGTAGTCACCCATCTTGGTGCCAAAGGTACCGTGACCACCGGCCGTCACCACCACGTACTGGCGGCCGTCGGCGCCGGTATAGGTCATCGGCGTGGCCTGACCACCGGCGGGTAAGCGCGCTTTGTAGAGCTCTTCACCCGTGGTGATGTCGTAGCCGCGTAAGTACTGGTCCAGCGTGCCGCTCAAGAAAGAGACGCCGCCAGCGGTGGTCAGCGGGCCGCCCAGCGCAGGAACGCCGACGTTCAACCCAATCGGCAGGCCAAAGGGCATGCTGTCGCGGGTGGTACCGTTGCGGTGTTTCCACACCACTTCTGCATCCTGCAAGTCGATACCTGCCACATCGCCCCAGGAGGGCGCTTGGCAGGGTAAGCCCAGCACGGAAAGCAGCGGGCCTAGTTCTACCGCATAGGGTGCGCCTTCGTTAGGCTGTAGGCCTTGTTCACTGGCGGAGCCTTGGCCCTCTTCCACTTGATCACGGGGCACCAGCGTAGACACGAACGCGAGGTACTTCGCACCGGTAAATAGCGCCTGGCGTTCAGGGTCGACCGCAACGCCACCCCAGTTCATTACCCCCACATTACCCGGGTAGACGATGCTGCCTTCCAAGGAGGGCGGCGTGTACTGGCCTTCGTAGCGCAGCGAGCGGAACTGGATGCGACACATCATCTGATCGAACGGTGACGCGCCCCACATATCTCGCTCGGTGAGCGGTGGTGGCAGCAAGTTCAGCGCCGAACGTGGCTGCGTTTCTGCGGTCCAGTCGCCTTCGATAGCCCCTTGCGGTGCGGGCACTTCTTCGATTGGCACGATGGGCGCGCCGGTTTCCCGGTTGAGCACGTAAAGGCTGCCCTACTTGGTGGGCTGAATCACGGCGGGCTGGGTGCCGTTAGCCGTTGCTAGGTCGATCAGAACCGGCTGAGCCGGGGTATCCATGTCCCACAGGTCGTGGTGAACGAATTGGTAGACCCAGGCCACTTGGCCGTCGTTCAGGTTCAGCGCTACGAGTCCTGCGCTATACGTTTCATCGTTTTCAGAGCGATCGGCACCGTACTGGTCCGGGGTGGCGTTGCCCATGGGCAGATACACCAGCCCTAATTCTTCATCGACGCTGATAGGGGCCCACACGTTGGGAGAGTTGCGGGTATAGGTTTCACCCTCTTCGAGTGGGGCGGTGTCGTCTGGGTTGCCACTGTCCCAGTTCCACACCAGCTCGCCGGTATGCACGTCGAAGGCACGAATCACGCCGGACGGTTCGTCGATGGAGCTGTTGTCGGTGACGTGGCCGCCCAAAATGACCAAATCTTCCGTCACCGTGGCCGGGGAGGTGGAGTAGTAGCCGCCGGGGGAGAACTCGCCAATGTTATTGGTGAGATCCACTTCGCCGTTGTTGCCAAAGCTTTCGCAGCGCTCGCCGGTATCGGCATTCAGCGCAATCAGGCGGGCATCGGCAGTGGGCAAGTAGAGCCTGCGCGGGCACATTACGTCCGTGGCGCTGAGCATGGCCGCTTCACCGCCGTCCTCAGACGCTGGGTTATCGCCTAGGCCGCTGATGAAGAGCAGGAAGGCCAGGTCCAGGTCGAACTGGCTGCCGTCATCAAACAGCACGCGAGCGGCGGCCGCGCCGTTTTCCGCAGGCGTCGTGCCATCGTTAGCGCTGCTGTCTGTATTTTCAGCGTCGTCGTTCGAGGCTTCGTCGTTAGAAGAATCGTAGTTAGCAGCATCATAGTAGGCGAGGCCGCGGCAGGTCATGTGGGCCCAACCGGAGAAATCGTCTGCGCCCATGGTGCTGATATTGGGATCAAACTCCCAAAGGGTTTCGCCGGTTTCCGGTGACAGCGCCATGGCACGGCTATGCGAGGTGCAGATATATAGGCTGTCGTTGACTTTCAGCGGCGTATTCTGGTTGGTGATTTCCGGCGGGGCATTGGGGCCGGGTTCATCGCCGGTTTGAATGCGCCACACTTCTTCCAATTCGCCAACGTTCTCGGGCGTGATTTGGTCGAGTGACGAGTAGTGGGTGCCAGCATTGGTACCACCGTAGGCAGGCCAGTCGTCGCCCGCGACCTGGGCCGGGTTGACCGCCTCGGTGTTATTGGCAGACTCGATGCTGCCCTCAATGGTGCCTGGGTAGCTAAACTGGCTGGCAATAGCGACGATGATAGCCGCGCCAATACTGGCCGTAAGGGCGAGGCTGCCACCGCGCGAGTTGAGCGGTTTGCGCCACCACGGCAGCAGCATGATGATGCCGATTAGGCAGGGAATGGCGACCCTAGGTACCAGTTGCCACCAGTCTAGGCCTACTTCCCAAAGCGCCCACACCAGGGTGGCGAACAAAATGAGGGCGTATAGCCAAAGTGCTGCGCCTTTGCGCAAGGCCAGCAGCAGCCCAGCCACCACCACGGCGACCCCAGCAATTAAGTAGTAAGCACTACCGCCCAGCATAAGCAGTTGGCCGCCACCTACGGCAAGTGCTACGCCAGCTATCGCTAGCAGCAAACCCAGCAGCAAGGCTGGCCATTTGCCACGATCACGCGTGTGTTCATCCATGAGGTAAACCCCTGTTGACAACAAGTTGATGCTGCTTTGATAAACATCAAAGCAGCGGCTCCACAACGTGCCCTAACCCATCGGCAGCGCCGATGGGTTAAAACACACATTGATTAGCTGTGATTTTAATAATCAATTCGCTTTTGGTCTAACACTTTGCTGGCTAATTATTTCTATCGACAAAAAAGCCGCGCTATTCACCATAGCGCGGCTCAGATAGATAAGCTGGGAAAGGTGTCAGATTTAACCTAGCGTAACCTCGTTAACAGCAGCCTGGTGCTTAATCAGATAGCTTCACCAGCATTTTGCCGGTATTGCCGCCTTCAAACAGCGCTAAAAAGGCGTCTGGCGTGCTTTCAAGTCCTTCTTTGATCGTCTCTTTATAGTCCAGCTTGCCATCAGCCACCTGAGGAGCGACTTCATTTAAGAAGTAGCCATAGCTGGCCCAGTGGTCGGCGACAATAAAGCCCTGCATTTTGGCTTTACGTGCCACCAACTGCGACAGGTTACTTGGCCCTGGGGCTGGGGTTTCCGCATTGTAGCCATCAATCATCCCGCAGACGGCAATGCGTGCGCCTTCGTTAAGTTGGCTGAGTGCCGCTTCCAAACAGATACCGCCTACGTTCTCAAAATAGATGTCGATGCCGTTGGGGCTGGCGAGTTTAATGGCATCGCTTAACTCTTGCGCGCTGCGGTCACGGTAGCTGACCGGTTCAACGCCTAGCGACTCCAGCCAAGCAAGCTTATGCGCAGCACCTGCGATACCCACGACATGGCAGCCTTTTGCTTTTGCCAGCTGCACCACCAGAGACCCCACCGCGCCGCTGGCGGCACTCACCAAAACGTTATCGCCCGGTTTGCACTCGGCTATTAGGTTAAGGCCTGTCCAGGCGGTCATGCCGGGCATGCCCAGAACGCCTAGGTAGGCTTGGTCTGGCACGTTGTGATCTGGAAGAGCGGTGACACTATCTCCCGGCAGCTGTGCGATATCGCGCCAGCCGCCCATGTGGCTCACTTTATCGCCCACTTTCAAGTTGGGGTGGTTAGAGGCGATGACTTCGCCAATCGCGCCGCCTTCCATTGGCTTTCCAAGCTGAAAGGGCGCTACGTAGGTGTGCACGCCGCTCATCCGGCCACGCATGTAGGGGTCTACCGAGAGCCAGTGATTGCGAATGCGTACTTCGCCTTCATCTAGGTCGGGAAGCTCCTGGCTCTCTAAGGAAAATAGCTCGCGCTTAGGTAGGCCGGTGGGGTGGTCGGTGAGGGTATAAAAACGAGATAGCATCGCTGCCTCCTGCATCAAGATGGTAAGTTACGCTTCTAGCAGGGTAGAGACCATTAGCACGCATGCAAGTTCGCGGACTTAACACGAGCATATAAAAAAGCGGCCCTGGGTGGGGCCGCTTTACTCAGCATTTGCTGCAACGCTGATCGCTTAAGGGGTATCACACGCTTGCGGATGTGTTATCCGTTAATCTACCAGGGTGATCATTACAGGTGCCGTGCCTCGGCGAATCATCCCGAGGGCTCGCGCTGCCCGTTTAGAAAGGTCGATCACGCGTCCTTTTACGAACGGGCCACGATCATTGATCATGACTTCGACTTCTTGTCCGGTATCGGGGCGGGTGACCAGCACCTTGGTACCGAAGGGCAGACTCGGGTGCGCTGCAGTCAGCGCTTGTTGATCGAAGGGCTCGCCACTGGCGGTGGTGGCCCCTTGGAAGCGGTCGCTATAGAAAGAAGCCACCCCTTCTTGTAACTCAGTTTGCGCATTGGTTTGATGAGCAACTGCTTGATTGGCCGTCAAAAAAAGCAGTGCGACTGCCAAGCAGGTCGTTCGTAGTCGGTGTTTATGGGCTCCCATAGGAGTACCTCAGTGGTTCGTAAAGCGGACTCCGCATTCGTCGACGAGGTGCCGATAGGCGTATGGATAGTAGCTTGCTATGCAGGGGTCGGCAAGCTTTAAGAAGATCGGCGCAATTACCCCCATGATTGCGGTTTTTGTCAATATGCGCTATGGCCTTTCGTTTCAGTCAGTTAGGTCGCCTCGTATGAATCGGGGTAATGAACCGGCGTCAGCGCCGCCATATTTTTCATCAAACGCTCACTTTAACTCGTTAGGCACCTTATAATTTATCAACATCATTGATATTGACTATCACTCAACCCACCCTTGCCAATGAACAAGGATGCCCCTATGGCTAAGTCTTCTTCACTGACTCTTTTGGTTGTGGCGGTCGGCGGCGCTGCCGTTGGTTACTTCGCCGCGCAAACGTTGCCCAGCGTGACCCCCTCGTCAGAAGAGCCCGACGCAGACACCACTACCGAACAGGGAGCGATGCCTGCGGCCCTTCAAGGCCTGGACTATCTCACCTTGGGTGAGCGCTCGCGGGGCGAAATCACCTCCGCCAGCGAGCTCAATGGCAAAGATGGCAGCCGCTTTACGCGTTATGCCATTTCATTGGAGGAAGAGGCACTGGTCGAGATATCGTTGAGCGGTGCGCTACAAGGCACGGTAGCGCTATATGACGATCAGCTCCAGCTATTGGCCAACGCTGAAACGGTACGCCACCGTATTGAAGAGGGGGCGATTACATTGTGGTGATCAGCGGTGTTGATGCCCATAGCTATGGGCCTTTCAACGTCAACAGCCGCACTATTGAGCTGAGCGATGCCGATACCATGACGGTGGGTACGCCCATCGATAGCTGGCTCGATACCACCGAACGTGAGATCACGCTAACCATCGAAGAAGCAGGCATGTACCAGATCGAAATGCGTGCCGATGAGTTCGATGCGTACCTAGAATTGGAAGGCCCGAACGATTACTACCGCGAAGATGACGACAGCGCGGGTGAGTTGAATGCTCGCATTGCCGATTTTCTTGCCCCCGGTGAGTACACGTTGACTGCCCGCTCTGCCTTTGGTGATGGCAGTGGCCTGTTCACCCTGACGGCCGAGCCCCATGAGCTGCCGGGGAATGGCGAGCTGCGTAACGATGGCACCGTCACCCCCAACGAGACGCTGAGCGGCTGGTACAGCGGGCAAGACGTCACGTATGACTTAGAGATCGACCAAGCGGGCATGTACCAAATCGATATGAGCTCCAGCGATGTGGACGCTTACTTGGTACTCGAGGGCCCTAACGGTTATTACCGTGAAGATGATGACAGTGCGGGTGAGTTGAATGCGCGCATTGCCGATTTTCTCGCGCCGGGTACTTACCAACTCACGGCCCGTACCGCCTATGGCACCGACAGCGGGCTGTTCACCCTCGCCATCGAGCCGCGTGATCTGCCGAACGATGTCGAGTTACGCAACGAAGGTGCGCTCACTCCCGATGAAACGCTCAACGGCTGGTACAGCGGCGAGGCTCTGACCTATCAGCTCACGATAGAGGAAAGCTCGCTCGTCACGCTGAGCATGAGCTCTAACGACTTCGATACGTATCTTGAACTGTACGGCGAAGGCGTGTCCTATACTGACGACGACAGCGGCGGTGGTACCAACGCCCGTTTAGAGCAGGCGCTACTGCCCGGCACCTATACCGTGAGCGCACGCGGTTTTAGCGCCAGCGGCAGCGGTATGTTCGAACTAGCGGTGAGCGCAGAACCCACCGAAATGCAGCCGGACACCTAAACGCGACCGCGAAGTATCGGTTCGTTTTCAACAACGCCCCTGCCGCTCTGCAGGGGCGTTGCCGTTCTACGATGATCAGCCCGCCTCATAGGGTGAGTGATTCACAAGGAGGTTAAGATGCTACGCACGTTCAAAACACTAGGAGTGGGTCTATCGCTCGCCGGAGCGCTTCTCTTGGGCGGCTGTTTGGCCGCTGATACATCGCCCTCAGAGCCGTTTGCACTGGCCTCGCTGGCCGTGGAAAAACAGTACGTGGCCCCGGGATGCCAAGGGGAGCAGTGTTCGACGGTGACTATCTCAGCGCTGGCATTTCCCCAGGCGCCTGCGTTAAGCGAGGCCCTACAAACCCGCTTGCTCACCCTAGGCATGGCGATCAGCGACGAGACGGCTGCCCCTGCCGAGAGCTGGGACGCGTACGCTGAGCGCTTCCTGAGCCTAGCTGAAGAGGACAACCAAGCCGCGCCTGGCGACATGACCAGCGAAGCGCTATTGGAAGCCACGGTGTACGCACGTCATCACGACCTGTTGGTCATCGAACTCAATAGCTATGTGTATCATGCCGGCCAAGCGCATGGGCTTCCGTTGACCGAATACATGGTCATCGATGAGCGCGAGCGGCGCATCGTCGAGCCCGAGGACATGCTGGTGGACGGGCAGGAGGCCGCTTTCGATGCCCTTTTGGCTGGCGCGCATCAGCGTTGGATCACTGAGATGGGCCTCGATGCGCAGTTTGCAACCCAGTGGCCGCTGAGTAAAAGCCGCAACATTGCGCCGCTGGAGGACCGCTGGGAAGTGACCTACAACGTTTATGACATTGCGCCCTATGCGGCGGGCCAGCCAACCCTTACGCTCCCCCTTGAGGCGCTGAAAGGCGTGGCCAAGCCGCGTTACCTGGGCCAATAAACTAGCTCTGCGATTGCTCCTAATGGCGTAAAACAAATCGCCGGTTATCGACTACGCTGAAAAGCAGCTCGCCGACACGAGACGTGTGGGGGAGCTGCTTTTTTATTGTTCCCACGAAGACCAATAGGCATGGATCGCTTATGACACCCGATACGCAAGCCGCTCGGCAAGTGCAGCTACTGGTGGTCGATACGCAGGGCCGCTTGCTGCTCAAACGCGAGGCATCGCCTCCCCACTGGACGCTACTGGGCAGCGCGCTGGCTCACGATGAAGATTACCCGGCGGCGGCAATTCGTTTGCTCTTCGAGGAGGCCGGGCTTACCTGCCCCTTGGGGCCGCTACTTCGCCAGCGTGCCCACACCGCGAAAGCGGGCCAAACCGGTGAAGAGCGCTTTTTCTTGGTGCGCTGTCCCGATACCCAGCTTGACACCCACGACAACGCCCAGGGCAGGCTGATGCTGGACGATAGCCGTGACGCCACGCCCTGCTACGCGTGGTGGCCACTCTCGGAAATCCAGAGCAGCGAGAGTGACACCTTTGCGCCGTCCTGGTTGCCAGAGCTGCTGGCCAGCGTGCTGTTTAGCGAGATGATGATGCCCACCTCAGCGGCCCGCCTTTAAGCACCCAACGACCACCAGCAGGGCGGCCGTAGGTAGCCGCCAGTCGAATACGCTCATGCCTGCCAGGACGAGTAGCAACGCTGCCAAGATAGGCACGCCATACGCCAAGCTGCCCACGAGGCTGGCGTGACCGAATCGCAGCGCTTTGTCCCACGCCACCATGGCGATGCCGTAAGGCCCCAAGCCTAGCGCGATGCCTGCCACGAGCGCTTCGCCGCGAGGCAGCGCCACGTCACCCTCCAGCCAAACGCTAGCGATACAGGTGAGTGCACAAGCAATCAACAATAAGCGCGGCAGCAGCGGCGTGAGTGAGATAGGGGCCGCTTGACCTAGCCATGAATAGAGTGCCCAGCAGCAGGCCGCCAGCAGCGCCAAGCCATAGCCGGAAGCCGAACCGCCAACTCCCCCGCTGAGCGCTTGGGGCAGCAGTAATATCGCCGCGCCCGAAAAAGCGATCAGCGCGCCGGCCACGCTTGCCCACTGCAACCGTCCCCAGCGGCTCCACTGGCTCAGCAGCACGAACAGCACCGGCCATGTATAGGTAATCAACGCCGCTTCGGCGGCGGGGGCGAGACGCATACCAATGAAATAGCTGCTAACGGCCCCAACGATCAGTAGCGGGATACCCAGCCAGACGCTTAGCCGCCAGCCTAGCGAACAGGTTTGCGTAGCAGCACGACGACTCAACGGCAGAGTGGCAAGTGCACCTGCTAGCAAGGTAAGTGCTGTTAGCTGAAGAGGGGCGGTGTCGCGGGCAAGCTCCACCAGCAGCGGCGCAATGCTCCACAGCGTCACCGCTACCAAGGCGGCGCAGACGCTGAATTTCGGGGATATGACTACTGGGGAGTGAGTGGGTTGCATGACGCGCCTCCTGGAGCCTGCAGTGATCCAACCTTTGAAGAGGACCAAGTCTTGTAATGATCCTATGGCGCGCAGCATACTCATCACCCACTCATCAAGATAACGATCTTTTATGATCAATATCATCAACAGTGGTGATGTATGCGCGCACCCACGTTTGACTTAACGCTGTTGCGAACGCTAGTGGCGATTGCGGATACAGGAAGCGTGACCGCAGCGGCGAAACGGCTGGCCTATACGCAGTCCACGGTGAGTATGCAGCTACAGCGGTTAGAAGCGCAGTTAGCGGTCAGCCTGCACGAGCGAGATGGTCGGCGGCTGCGCTTTACCGCTGAAGGTGAGCGCTTACTGGCTCATTCGCGAAGGCTGCTGGCGCTAAACGACGAGGCCTGGAGCGATATGCAGGCCCGCCAGATTACCGGAGATCTCACCCTCGGCATCCCTGAGGATTACGCCTCGCTGCTACCGTCGGTGTTTGCCTACTTTCACCAGCTCTATCCGGCGGTGGGATTAACCGTTAAGTGCGCCACCAGTGCTCACTTGGTCGAGCAAGTGAAAGCCTCGGAACTGGATCTGGCACTGGTAACGCGCCAGCGCAACTCCCCAGGGGGCGATGTAATTCGTCGTGAGCCGCTGGTCTGGGCGGTAGGGGTTCACCAGCAGCCATCATTGAGCGACCCCATTCCGCTAGCGCTATATTCCCCAGGGGCGGATGTGTTTCGTGAGGTGGCGGAGCAGGCCTTACAGGCCGCCGGGCGGGATTGGCGAGTGGCTTACACTAGCCAGTCTATGGCGGGGCTTGCGCCGATTGTGACTGCTGGGTTGGCAGTGGTGGTTGTGACGAGGAGTATGCTCACACCTACGCTGCGACCGTTAGATGAGAGTAGCGGGCTGCCTGCTTTGCCGATGATTGAGCTGGCGTTGCACCGTGCGCCGCACCGGCCTTCAGAGCCAGCTCGACGGCTGGGTGAATTGATTCGCGAACAGCTAGCGGCTCCCAGCGAAGCGTTATAAGGTATGTCATTACCTAACAATTATTTTTCTATCGTGACGCCGCTGAACTAAGCTAACGCTGACGACGCTACTGGGCAGGGAGTTTTGAATGCACGAATTAGATCACTATATCTACCCGCATCGGGTGCTGCACTGGCTGGTAGCACTGGCGGTGCTGCTATCGCTAGCGAGTGGCTTAACCCTTGGGTTTTTGGGCTATGAACGTACTGTAGCGCTCGTCGGGAATACGCTGACCAACCTACTTTATACTAGCCATAAGACCCTGGGCGTCACGGTTCTGCTGCTGATGACGCTGCGCATTATTACCCGAATTGCCTTTGTAGTACCGGATCATGATCCGCCCCTGAATGCCTTTGAGCGCATTGTGAGCACCAGCGTGCACCATTTGCTCTATGTGGGGCTGGTCGTTATGCCGCTCCTCGGCTGGGCAGCCACCGCCACAGGCGGTTTTCCGGTGGAATTTTTCCACTGGCATTTGTCAGGGCTACTAGGTAAGAATGAGGCGCTCTCGGAAACTCTGTTTATGTGGCACGAGCGTGTAGGTTGGGCACTGGTGGTGCTGATTACGCTGCATGTGGCTGGCGCGCTGTTTCATTGGCGAATTAAGCGCGATAACGTGATGAAGCGCATGAGCCTGTTTGATTAAATCGCTGCCTACGCATCTTCTAAGTCACGCTGAACCATAGCCATAAAAACGGGTGGTTTGGCGTGCTTTTTCCGTACTCATAAGCTGCCGTTGGAGAGTAATGGGGCTGCTCTGGTTCCTTGAGTGTAGACCTCTTTTTAGAGCCCTGAGTAAACATGATGCTAAAGCGTGAGATGGCTCAGCCTTTCCGTGAGCCGCTGAATCAGCTGCCCGCTGTGCCGCCAATAGTGCCAGTAGAGCGGTACGGTTAATCCTTGCCCCGGTGCGATACTCACCAATTGGCCTGCTTGCAACTGTTCAGCAGCTTGGCGCTGAGGAATCATGCCGTACCCAATGCCCGCCATGGCCAAGCGCACGAAGCCCTCTGACGAAGGGCACAAGTGGTAGGGGAAGTGCCCTTGGTAGCCGCACTGCGCCAAAAACTGGTGCTGTAGCTGGTCGTGGGGGCCAAAGACGATAGCGGGGGCTTTTTGAAACGCCTCTGCGCTCGGGCCTTCCGGAAAAAAGCGTGCGGCATAGCTGGGCGATGCCAGCGGTTGATAAGACATATCCCCCACGTGTAGGCAGCGGGCACCGGCAATTGGGTTGGGTGTGGCGCATAGGCAGGCGGCAACATCGCCATCGCGTAGACGCTTTAAGCCTACCTCCTGGTCTTCAATGACCAAATCCAGCAGCACCTCTTCCGTTTGGCAGATATCCGCCACGGCGTCGGCCCACCAGGTCACCACGCTATCGGCATTCAGGGCAATGCGTAGCCTTGGCGCGGCTTTTTCTAGAGAGGGAAGAGCATCGTGTAAATCGCGCTCCAAGAGCTGCACCTGCTGGTAATGAGCTAATAATCGCTGGCCGGCAGGCGTGGGCGCGAGAGCGGGGTGGCGCACCAGCACCGGCTGGCCCAAACGAATTTCCAGCGCTTTTATCCGTTGAGAGATAGCTGATTGCGAAAGGCCCATCACGTCGCCTGCTCGCTCGAAGCCGCCGCACTCCACCACGGTGGCCAGTGCATGCAGTAATTTGTAATCCACCATGATGTCCTCTCTGTTGTTGGCTCTGGCAGTTAATCAACACCGCAACGGCGAGTAAAGGAAGGCGCGCGGGCCAAGATGCGTAAATGAAAATCAGTCTCTTTGTTTGACTTGCCGGGGAAGTGCGTCACAATTCGCCGCTTATGTGTAAAGGGGTTGCAGCATGGAATTATTGCGGGTGGTTTTTCGTCACTACCGCTGGCCGTTTCTAGGCGCACTAGCGCTGAGCCTGGTGAGTGCCGGGCTAGGGGTGGGGGTGATTGCGTTCATCAACCAGCGGCTGATCGAAGCGGGCAGCGCCCTCTCCGCATTGCCTCAATTTTTAGGGCTATTGGCGCTGCTGCTGGCGGTCACGCTGGGCACGCAGCTAGCGCTCACCTTGCTTGGCCACTACTTCGTCTTTGATCTGCGCTCCCGGCTGGTGAAGCGGATTCTGGATACCGATATCGAACGGTTAGAGCAGCTTGGTAACGCGACGCTGCTGGCAAGTCTCTCCAGCGATGTGCGCAATATTACCATTGGTTTTGTGCGCTTACCTGAGCTGGTGCAGGGCGTAGTACTCACGCTGGCCTCGGTGGCGTACCTTGCGTGGCTCTCGCCGCAGATGGTGGTGATCACCGTGCTGTGGATGGCCTTCACCATGGGCGTTGGCTGGGTGCTGGTATCGAAGGTGTATCGCCACTTCCATCAGGTGCGCGAAAGCGAGGATCGGCTGTATAAGGATTATCAATCGGCGATCGAAGGTCGCAAAGAGCTGGCGCTTAACCGTGACCGTGCGCGGCGCTTTTTTGATGAATCCTACACGGATAACGCAAAAGCGTATCGCCACCATATTATTCGCGCAGACACCTACCACCTCAGCGCCAATAACTGGTCCAACATCATGATGCTGGGCGCTATTGGCGTGGTGTTCTTCATGGCCAACGTGCTGGGTTGGGCAAGCCCTGCGGTGGCAGCCACCTTTGCTCTAACCCTGCTGTTTTTACGCACGCCCTTGATTCAGGCCGTGGGCGCATGGCCCACGTTAATCAGCGCCCAAGTGGCGTTCGATAAATTGGCCAGCCTGGAGCTAGCGGAGTACCAGCCGGGCTTCGATGTGGAGGATCGTTTCCAAGGTTGGCAGCGCTTAACGCTCACCAACGTGGTGTATCGCTACACGCCGTCCTCCGGGGGCGAAGGCTTCCAGGTGGGACCGCTCAATCTCACGCTGGCGCGTGGCGAGCAGGTGTTTCTGATTGGCGGTAACGGCAGCGGTAAATCGACGCTGGCGCGTCTGCTGTCAGGGTTGTACCGCCCGCAAAGTGGCCAAATTAGTGTGGATGGAAAGGAGCTTAGCCCGCAAGAGTGGGCTGCGTTTCGGGCGCGCTTTGCCAGCGTCTTTACCGATTTTCACCAGTTCGACCAAGTCATGGGGCCGGGTGGCAAAGCGGCTGACCCGGTACTGGTCGCGACCTGGCTCGAGCGGCTGCAGATGCAGCAAAAGCTTGAATGGCAAGATGACCGCGTGGTGAATACGCAGCTCTCGCAAGGGCAGCGCAAGCGTTTGGCACTGCTGCTGGCGATTGCCGAAGAGCGGGATATTTTGCTGCTGGATGAGTGGGCGGCGGACCAGGACCCGCAGTTCAGGCGGCTGTTTTACCGCGAACTGTTACCTCACTTGAAAGCGATGGGCAAAACCGTGTTTGCCATTAGCCACGACGACAGCTACTTCGTCCATGCGGACCGCTTATTGGAGATGTCTAAGGGGCAATTGAGTGAGCTGACGGGAGAGCAGCGGGCACAGGCCAGTGAAGATGCGGTGGCGCAGATCAGCTCGTGAGCCTACAGCAGCCACCGACGCAGGGTGGCCACTTTTCAGCGGCCAGCTACTGGGCAACGGCGATATTGTGCTCTCCATTGGGGTGTCGGATGACTTGCATCGGCAACCCGTAAATGGCTTCCAGGGTGCTGTCGCGCATTAGCTCGTGGGGAGACCCGTGTGCCAGGAGTCGGCCGCTGTGCAGGGCCATCAGCTCATCGCAGTAGCGGGAGGCCATGTTGATATCGTGCAGCACGATCACCACGCCCAAATCGAGCTCGTCGCACAGCTTGCGAATCAGCGCCAGCACTTCGATTTGATGGGCAATATCCAGCGCCGCCAACGGCTCGTCCAACAGCAGGAAGCGGCTGCCCTGGGCAAGCAGCATCGCCAGCCAAACCCGCTGGCGTTCGCCGCCGGAGAGGGTGTCGACCAGTCGGTCGGCGAAGGCTTCCGTATGCGTGAGCGCAATGGCGCGTTCCACGGCTTCTTCGTCGGCCTGGGTGTGGCGCCCCAAGAGACCGTGCCACGGATAGCGGCCAAAGCCGACCAGTTCACGCCCGGTCAAGCTCTCGGCGCTCGGCAGGTGTTGAGGAAGGTAGGCCACTTGGCGAGCAAACTCACGATGCCCCCAGTCACTCAGCGGGCGCTGATCGAAATGGATCGCGCCCCGAGCGACCGGCTGCTGCTGTGCCATCAGCTTGATGAGCGTCGACTTGCCGGAACCATTATGGCCAATCAGGCCATACACTTTGCCTTCGTGAAACGTGTGCTCGATGGGGTTGAGGATGGGTTTGCCATTGACTTCAAACGTGGCGTCTTTGATCTCGAACATGGACGACTCCTGGTGGCGAATGCATCAATCATCATGCCGCCATTCTAGTGCTAATGGTTCTCATTTTTAATGAAAAAATGAAAAAAATAGCCGAACGCTCAATGGGACCCGCCTTGTACTCATCGATCATCTTCTGGGCGTAGGCCTGCTGAGTGAAACCCTCGGAAGTATGCCCGGTGAACGGCATGTCGACCTCGTGGGATTTCAGTTCCGGTGCCATCATGATCCCCTGCTGCTGGAAGAGCACAATACTGTTGGCATGGCTCATCAAGGTACCAGGGGACGTATAGAGGTCTGTGCGCCACCCTGGGGTGCCCGTCACTTACACCACGATACTCGTGGCATCGCTATTCACGCCCTTGCAGCGTATGAAACTCCGCGAGCGTTATGTCACTAGTGCAGCAGCGTATATCGGCCGCGTTGGTCAACGCGCCGGTGGTGTCATCGAACGCTGGCGGCACGCTGCACTACCCGGCCAATGGCGTCTCGACGATATTGGTGGTGGCGTGGAGGTCACACTGTGAGTGGCGGCAGACTAGTGCTTCGTTGGCGGTGAAGGCGACGTCGCACTCCAAGATATCGGTCCCGCCCTGAGCGCCTGCGATATACGACTCGAGCGTGTGTTCGGGAAACTGAAGCGGTGCGCCCCGATGCCCAATCGGCAGCGGCGAGCAGTGCCAGGTGGTTCGCTCGGCGGCACTGATCAGTAACGTCGCTTTGAGTGCCTGCTCGTGAGCATTGTCCGCACTCATGTCGTTGACCAGAAAGAGCGGGCGGGGTCCCAGCGTCACTGCCTACGCCGCCTCGATCAGCGCCTCGTTCCAGCGGGGCGTCTTCTCGCTCTCTTCAGCAATGGCAAGGGCAGGAGCCAGCAGGCTGCCTAGCCCGGATGTTGCACCGGGTCAGTCAGAAGTCCCCAGATGCCAGGCTCGGTGGGGATAAAAGGGATCTGGAGTGGAGTTTGGCTGCTTTTTGATCAAGTTCCTGTGCTCAGGGCGCCCCCCCCCCCACCCCTATGTCTTTTCTGTGCCGGGGACAGCACGCCGCGGTGCTATCCAGGCACCAGTTTGCCAGCCAGCTTCAGGAAGAGGTCCTGCTCCGGGTACTGGCTGCTCAACATCAGCCGGATGGTGCGCGTGTTGCGGGTGATGACGGCGCCGATCTTCAGCAGCTTCAGGCGGAGGGTGTTGACCTGGGCTTGGGCGAAGGCGGTGCGCTTAAGGTAAATCCGACGCAGCCGCTCCAGGAGCAGGTAGGCCAGCCCCGAGAGCAGCAGTCGGTACTGATTGGGCCACCATTCGTGGCAGCTGGTGCGGTCGGAGAACAGGAACTGCTGCTCCACATAGCGGGTGTTGAAGCCACGCCGGCTGGTCTCGGACTTGACGATCACCCTTCGTCGACGCTCCTTCCAGCTCTTGGCAGCGTACTCGATGAAGCCGAAGACACGCTCCTTCTCCCAACTCTTCTCGAAGCGGATAGCCGACGTGTAGTCGATGTCCAGAGCCAGCTTGGCCAAGCGCTTGTTGCCGGCGAGGCCGATGATGTAATCGACGCCGTGGCGGTCGCACCAGTTGAGAATCAGCGGACGGCAGAATCCGCTGTCGCCTCGGAAGACGATCTTCACCTCAGGCCACGCCTGGCGCAGCCGCCGGACCAACAGGGCGAGGATGGCGCCGGCGTGGTGAGCGGCATCCAGCGAGGCCGGACGCAGGTAGCTGACCAGCAGCTGGTCGCCACAGAACACGAACAGCGGCAGGAAGATGTAGTGGTTGTAGTAGCCGTTGAAGTGCCGCCCGAGCTGCTGGCCATGCACCCGATCGGCGGTAGCATCGAAGTCGAGGTAGAGCGGCTTCTTGGGTGGCCGCCGGAACGAGCGGATGAACTGCTCGATCATCTCCTCGTGGATGGTGATCGCCCAGTCCCGGTCAGCTTGCTGCTCGAAGCGGCACAGGGTGGACTGACTGGCCAGCACGCCATCGGTATCGACGGCGGTCTGCAGGGCGATATCGTGACGCAACGCCTGGTGGTCGTTGAGATCCTCGTAGCCCAGCGCCAGGCCAAACACGCGCTGCCGAACCAGGGTTTCGGTGCGATGCAGGCAGCGCTGAGCGTCGCGCTCGTCGCTGAGTCGGCGAGCGACGGCGCGGGTCAGGCCCATCTCGCGATCGAGCTGCCGCAGCAGCAGGATACCGCCGTCGGAAGTGACATCACCGCCATCGAAACGGGCGATGACCTGACGGCCTTTGCAGCGTGGAAAGGAAGCGGATGGCGTGGTACATTTTGTCATGGCGGCTGAAGCGGTTGGTTCTTGTGTAGGAGCTTGAATTATAACCGATTTTCAGCCGCCTTTTTCATGTCTGATGCAATATCCAGGCTATGGCACATCGGCTGGTAAGTTTAGGGGCTTGAAAATCAACGTTGTGATCTTTTCCCAGAAACAGGACTACTGCAAGTGAGATTTTCCGCTACGTTTACCCTGGTAGTTGGGAGTCTCGTGATGAGGTGATAGCGACTGACGATGGGCCGCTTCGGACTCGCCTGAAAGCCTTGGATGAAAACGCCTAAGAAAGAAAAGGATTGGCCTGAGGCTGACATGGGCCTCGACTCCATGTCAGTCTCTTTTGGTTTACGCCTTGAATTGCAACGATCTACGCACGTTCGGGTACAGGTAATCTCAGCCACTGTTCATAAAAGGCTTCAATATCCGGCTCGAAGTCGTGGATCACCGGGTACCACTCGGTGGGGGCCTCGACGTCGAGCAGGTCGCCGCTCAGCGGGCAGTAGTACTCGCGGATGGTTTGCCAACCGGCGCTGGGCGCCATCAGCTTCGGGTAGACCTCGTCGAGCGCCTCCTGGGTATCGCGCACATGGACGACGGCGTGCAGTTTCCAGTTCTCGCGATAGTCGCAGAACACATGGCCAGCCTCGGACTTGACCACCCAGTGGTGGGTGTCTTTTTCCTGCACGATGTACAGCTTGGGGCCTAGCGGCAGGATAATGTGATCCTCCCAGGGCACGCGTTCCTGCAGGATGGCGCGGTAGGTTTCGAAGCGTTCTGGATCCTTCGGGGTCGACTGCATCCGGTGTAGCGTATCGCGGTCGATGGTGCCGTCGACGAGATCGGCGATCTTGTTGCGTGGGTAAGACATCTTGAACTCCTTACGGAATGGTGGTGGCGGACTCGGCCGGTTTACTCCTCGACGAACTGCACGGTATGTACATCCGGCAGCTCGGAGAGGTCCATGTGGTAGCGTGAGCCGTAGTGGGGGATACCGATCTCCTCCTCGTTCAGTTCCCACTCGTCCGGCAATTCCCAGAACGCCTTGAAGTCGGCGTAGAAACGTGGTCCCAGCTTGAACGAGGCGGCAAACATCTGCTGGACTTGGGTCGAGGCCCGTTTGTCGATGATTTTCTGCCGCTCATGGGCCATCCACTCGCGGGTCGGCACGGCGCGTTCCAGTCGCTGCTTGCGGATCTCCTGGCGGCGGGCGGTGGTGGCCGCCTCGTCCAGGGTGTAGAAACCGTCGCTGTTTTCCCTGACGACCACGCCGTAGATGGAATCGGCGAAGCGTGGCAATACGTAGCCGCCCTCGAGATCGGCAACCACGCTGTGTGGGTCGCGATCCAGCGGATCGCCGAAACCGGGGCCACCCTTCATGGTGTTGAGGTAGAGGTCGTAGTCCTTGTACATCTCCTCGGTGGTGATCGCCTGCTTGTCGCGCTTGATCTTGGCATCGGGAATCAGGCTTTCGTAGACGGGATTGCCCGGGTCGATGTCGCCGCCGAGCGGGATCGGCTTGCCCTCGGCAATCAGTTGCTCGAGGTTGGTGTCATGGGCGGCGAAGCGGTAGCCGGAGGCGGCCGGATAGCCCCCCATCAGGCCCCAGTCGGAGCTGATGTGGCCGTTGCCCATGAAGAACATGCTCCAATCCTTGGCGTTCCATACCAGGCGCAGGCTCTCCCAGCCGCAGCCGCCGCGATACTTGCCGGAACCACCGGAGCTGGCCTTGATCTGACGGCCGAGATAGATCAGCGGCTCGGCCAGTTCCCAGATCTCCATGTCGCCCATGTCGCCTTCGGGGTTCCAGATCGCCGCGGCATGGCTGAGGCCATCGGCGTAGGCCGAGGCGCCGATGCCATTGGCCGCGCATTCGAAGCTGTTGACCGCATGGATCTCGTCGTACTGGTTGAAGCCGCCGCCCTGCAGCCAGTTGGAGGTGTTGGCATTGCCGGCATTGACCTCCTCGAGATAGCCGCGTCCGAAGTAGGAGCGGGAGAGACCGCGCCACAGTGCCGTCCAACTGGACACCAGGAAGTGCCAGGAGTAGGAAAACGCCACGCGGCGGTCGTCCGGATTCATCCAGGTGCCCTTGGGCAGCCGGAATTCGGTGCCGTAGGCGGCCCCATCGTTGATCATCTCCGACGGTATCAGGGTCTGGGTCATCATCACCCAGATACCCGAGGTGAAGCTGACCTGATGGGCGTTGTAGGTATGCCAGCCCCAGCGGCTGGCACCCTCGAAATCGAGCTTCCAGGTGCCGTCCGGGCGGATGGTCATCTCCGATGGCGCGTGCATGATGGTATCGACCTTGGCGAAGTCCGAGGGCACGCGTACGTCCTCGTGATCGTAGGGCACGTCGACGAAGCCCACCTGCCGATACTTGCCGGGAATGGTCATCGCCTTGATGCGATTCTGGAGGCCGATCCGACCATGTTCGACGGCCTCGTAGGCGAACTTCCAGTAGGCATCGATCCCTTCCTCGGCGATCACGTCCTCGACCAGCTGGCGAATCATGTGACAGCCGGCGACCCGGGTGCGCTCGTCGAGCATCCAGTAGCGTGTGGTGCGCACCATGCGCTGACTCTCGTGCAGCCAGTCGCGGAACAGCGTGTCGTCGGCACCGACCTTGCGGCAGGTGATGGAGTAGCCATCGCCGAAGCGCTGCACCTGGCCGGTGGCCATCGAGCCCGGCCCGACGGCGCCCGTGTCGATGACGTGGGTGACGCCGCCGACCCAGCCGATCAGTTCCCCCTGGTGAAAGATGGGCACGATGGTATGAATATCGCAGGGGTGGACGTTACCGATCAGCGAATCGTTGTTGCAGAAGATGTCCTTGTCGTTGACGCCCGGATTGCTCTCCCAGTCGTTCTCGATCATGTACTTGATCGCGGCGCCCATGGTGCCGACGTGGATGATGATGCCGGTAGAGGTGAGGATGGAGTCGCCTGCAGCGTTGTAGAGGGTGAAACAGAGTTCGCCCTCCTGCTCGACGATCGGCGAGGCGGCAATGCGCTTGGCCGTCTCGCGCGCATCGACGACGCCGGCGCGCAGACGGGAGAACAGCTTGTTGTAGAGAATGGGGTGCTTGTCGCGCAGTTCCAGGGTCTCGAGGCCGGCGTAGTGCCGTGACTGCCGGGTGTCGGCCATGATCCGGTCGCGGTGTGCCTTGAGGGTTTCACCGCCGCGGACGATGCCCTGGGTTTGGTTCGTTGTCTTGACGTGTTCTGGCTGGTTCATGAGGGTACTCCTTCGATGACATTCTTCGATCACATTGTTATGGAGTTCGCACGGGATCAGGTCTGGGTGAGATGGAACAGACGGTGCTCGTCGAGGAACGTCTCGAAGCCTTCGGGCACGATGAAGGTCGTGGCGTCGGATTCGATGACGGCCGGCCCGGCGATGCGATTGCCAGGGTTGAGTGCTTCCATCAGGTAGAGTTGCGCGTCGACCCAGCGCTGTTTGCGGTAGAAGCGACGCGTTCCCAGGAAGGCACCGTCATCCGGTGTCTCGCTGCCGAGCGCTTCCTTGGGGATGCGGGGTTTGGTCGTCGGCACGCTGCCGCGCATGATCGCGCCGGTGACCGAGTAGCCCAGTTCCGGTGAGCGCGCCGAGGCGGCGTAGACCCGGCCGTAGGTGTCGTTGAAGGCCTGCTCCAGCGCCAGCCAGTCGGCTTCGCTGTCGACCTTGTCCAGCGGTGCGTCGATCTCGAGGTCGTTGAGCTGGCCGCGATACTGCATGCGGTAGCCGGGCTGCAGGGTGACCTGGTCCGGCGTGTAGCCGTTGAGCTTGAACTCCTCGAGCACGTTCTGGGTCAGCTCGTCCCAGGCTTGCTGCAGAGTCCTCGAGGCGGCTTCGCGCTGCTCGGCGGGCGCGTCGCAGGCCAGGTTGATGTCCAGGCTCTTGTCATAGCGATACTCGAAATCTGCCGCGGCACAGCCGAAGGCCGAGAACCCGGCGGCCCAGGCCGGTACGATCACGTCCTCGAAACCCAGCCCCTCGGTATAGCCGTAGGTGTGAACCGGGCCGGCGCCGCCGTAGGAGAAGCAAACGAAACTGCCGGGACTGTAGCCCTTGCCGGAGATCATTGCGCGCAGGTAGTCGCGCAGCTCGCTGTCGAGCAGTTCGATCACCCCGGCGGCGGCATCCTCCACCGACAATCCCAGCGGGTCGGCCAACTGCTGCTTGATGGCGTCGTGGGAGCGCTGACGGTCGAGCTTGATGGCGCCACCGAGGAAGTTGTCGGGATTCAGGTAGCCGAGCACCAGGTGGCAGTCGGAGATGGTAATGGTGTCGATGCCGCTGTCGGCCCAGCACACGCCCACCCGATAACCGGCCGAATCCGGTCCCAGCTTGATCGACTTGGTGTAGGGATCCAGGTGGATGAAACTGCCGGCGCCGGCACCGACCGAGTCCATCGCCACCAACGGCAGTGACAGCACCAGTCGCGCCATGTCCGGATCGTTCTTGATGGTCAGCTCGCCCTGGGTGATCAGCGCCATGTCGAACGACGTGCCGCCGATGTCCGAGCAGGCGATATTCTTGTAGCCCAGCACCTCGCCCAGGTACTTGGCGCCGATGACGCCACCGATGGGGCCGGAGACGATGGTGCGTGCCAGCTCCTTGGCTTTCCAGGCGATGGTGCCGCCATGGGTGGCCATGACCCGGAAATCGAACTTGGTGCCGTGCTCCTTGAAGGCGGTGGATATCTTCTGCAACGTCTTTCGCGACGGCTCGGCGGCATAACCCTCGAGAATCGTGGTATTGGTGCGATGGCTCTCCTTGCGTACCGGATAGTAGTCGGTGGAGGCGAACACCGGGATCAGTTTGCCGCTTCTGGCAACCTCCTCCAGCACGATGTCCCGCACCCGGCGTTCGTGGGTGGCATTCTTGTAGGAGTGCAGGAGACTGATGACGATGCCTTCGACATCGCTGTCGATCAGCTCCCGGGCCGCCTGCCGCGCTCCCTCCTCGCGTAGCGGGATGACCACGCTACCGAACATGTCGACGCGTTCGATCACTCCCCGGGTGAGTCGGCGGGGCACCAGCGGTTCGTCGTAGTAGTGGGTATTGAGATGGATCCGGTCCTCGTAGGCGAAGCCCAGGTAGGCCTGAATGCCGCGGCCCATGCGGTGGAAATCCTCCATGCCGGCATTGACGATGAGGCCACATTTCAGCCCCTTGCGCTGGACGACGCGGTTGAGCATGGCAGTTCCTGAATAGACGCCCGTCTTCAACTGCGGCAGCGCCTGGTCCAGCGGCAGGTTCCAGTTGGCCAGGCCGTCCTCGCTCGAGGCGATCAGGCCGAGGGCTTCGTTCTCCGGAGTGCTTTGGGCCTTGCCGACGACGAACTCGCCTTCGGCATCGACAAAGAAGGTGTCCGTCATGGTACCGCCGGCATCGATGCCGAGGACCTGGACGTTGCGTTGTGGGGCTGTAGCTTCGGGCATGCGACTACTCCTCATTGTTGTTGTACGAATCCGTTCGAGTATCCGAACGAACGTCACAACATAAGGGGCATGAAGTGTGCCAACTTGACGATCAGAAGCTAGCGCGATGATTTTATTGGATACCTAAGCGTAGGACGTGCTGGTTATGAAAACAGAGTGTACGGGATCTGGACACCTGACCGTTCGGAAGTCGTACGGTCAACCCTTGTCGGCGTTTGCGCTAGACTCAATGAACGCAGCCGGTCAGATTGGTGGTGTTGCTTTTTACGCCGAAGGTCTAGTTGCGCTTGGCGTAACCGCATGTCTAGCTTCAACCAAAAAAGATTTCTACCTTCGGAGGGAGGAGTTATCAAGGCACTCAATCGTGGACTGGCGTGGCGACGGGCCAGCCACTCGCCGTGCCTCCGCTGTCCTCCTTCGTTGGACATGCGGCTGCTGTACCACAGGAGAATGGCATGATCGATAACAAAAACATTCAGCAAGCCTGGGACACTTTTCAGCAATATGGCGTTGCATCCACGCCTATCAGTCCACCCGTCTTGGCGTCATGGCAGCGTAGTCTGCAACACGGTATCGATGTCGAACGCAATGCCACAACCTTGCTCAAGGAGGGCGGGCTCCATCGTCTCAAGCTTCAGCACTCACCATTTCTATATGCTTCGCGCTTGGCCATCAGGGAAGGGCAGGAGCGTCTCAACGATACCCAATCGATGATCATTCTCGCCGACCCCCAGGGCGTGATTCTCGAAACCGCGGGAGATCCGCGTGCCATCGATGCGGGGCAGGACATCAGGTTGCAGAACGGTGGGCGCTGGGATGAAGCCAGTATCGGCACCAACGCCATCGGTACGGCGATCATGCTGAATGCACCAGTGCAAATACATGCTGTCGAGCATTTCTGCAACGAAGTCAAAAAGTGGACCTGTGCTGCCGCTCCCGTGACCGATCCTCGAGATCAGAGATTGCTGGGTGTTGTCGATATTTCCGGTCCCGCCGACACTTTCTACCCTCAGATTCTTGCTCATGCCGTCGCCATAGCACGCCAGGTTGAAGCATTGTTGGCCCATGAAATGGAGATCGAGCACTCTGGTGTGTTGCACTACTTCTTGGCTAGGCGATTTTCAGGACTGAATGACACGACGATCGCTCTCTCGCACAGTGGGAAAGTGCTTTACGCGACTGACCGCGCGTTGAAAGACCTTCGCCATCGATGTCCCCGCTTGCTGGACAGTCAGAATGGCAAGTTGGATTTCGGACAAGACAGTACCAAGATGACATCGGCAAGTTTCATTGAATTCATCGAGAGGATGATTCCTGGGGTACGTTGTGAGCCAGTGATGGAGCGGAAGCTGCTCGGCTATATTCTCATTCTACCCAATGCCTCCCCAACGGCGCCTGCCACGCGGTTGATCACGCCACAACGGTCCATTGGTTTTGAAGATATTATTGGCGAAAGTCATATCATGCGTGAAACGTGTGCGACCGCACGAAAGATGGCGCAAAGTGGCGTACCCATCCTGATCGAGGGTGAGACGGGAGTGGGCAAGGAGCTGTTCGCACGGGCGATTCACGGCGAATCGCAACGCCCGGGCTCGTTTGTTCCGATCAATTGTGGTGCGATCTCCCGTGAATTGATGGCCAGCGAGCTATTCGGTCACGAGAAGGGGGCTTTCACCGGCGCCGAACGCTCGGCTGCGGGCAAGATCGAGGTGGCGGATGGTGGCACCCTGTGTCTTGACGAAATCGGCGAGCTGCCGCTCGATATGCAGCCGTACCTGCTGCGGGTGCTGGACGACGGCGTCGTCTACCGTATCGGTAGCCACCAGGAGAAGCGTGTAGCCATCAGCTTGGTATCGATGACCAACCGCAATCTGGCCAATGAAGTGGAAAAGGACGGTTTTCGTCAGGATCTTTTTTATCGTATCGCAACGCTGCGCTTGAGGATTCCCTCTCTGCGTGAGCGAGGCGATGATGTGTTGTTGATCGCAGAAAAGTTGTGTAAAGCGCTTGCCATGCAGCGAGGATGTGCGCCCCTTTCGCTGTCGAGCCAGGCGCAGGACTGCCTACGACATTACCACTGGCCAGGAAACGTGCGTGAGCTGCGCAATGTTTTGGAAATGTCGATGCTAATGGCCTCGGGTAAACGCATTGAACGGCACGATCTACCCGAGGAGGTTCGTATGGGTCAGGGGACGCTCACCGCTATGCATTCTGTAGAAGGTTCTTCTCCTTCTGATCTAAGGACATCGGAAGAACTTCTTATCAAAGAGGCTATAGCACGCCAAGGGGGAAACTTGACGCAAGCGGCAAAGCAACTCGGCATTGCCCGATCCACACTCTACAGCCGGTTGGCTAAAGCGACGAAGCGTTAGCCGTAGCAGGCCAGGTATGACGAAGCCATTTGGGGTCACCAGCGCGATACTGCCTAATAATTATAGCGTCTTGCCTTCGCGAAATTGGGAGACTTTGTTGCAGCACGGCATGGATAAGCGCAATAGTTAATCATAGGTTTCCTGGTATCTTGATTTTCACTTCACGACTTCACACAGGGGAGCGAGGTTTGACCTTGCCGATATTGAGCAGGGCAATACCAGCACCGATCAATAGCGTGCCGAGTAGCAAGCCCTCGGGGGCGGTTTCTCCTTGCAGTAATATGGCGACAGGGACACCTACCACGGCGCCGACGGAACCCAATAGGCTTAGAAATACCGGGCCGCCACTTTTTTGCAGCAGGAAGAGCAGCAGGAACTGGCCTGCGAAGACCATCGCCTGAACGGCGATCAGCAGGATCGGGGAACGGCCTGCCGGAACGCTCAGTGATAAGCCCGGCAGAAAACCCACGCTGAAAAGAATGAAGACAGCGGCGATCAGCATCCCGGGGGCCAGCGCATCGCTGGATACGCCTTCCGGCCAGCGCAAGGTGCGGTAGAGGTTGCCGATGGCCAGCAGTACAGGGCCAATCAAGGCAAGAAGAATCCAGAGATAGTCCGCATCAGGTGCCGAGAGCTTATGAAAGGCCAGAGTGAAGGCGCCTGCGAGAGCTGACATGACTCCCGCCGCCCGCAACACCTGGAAACGTTCCATTTTTAGGATTAATGCGCCGATATAGGTGAGCAAGGGTGGCAAGGTGATGATTAACGCCACGAACCCAGCACCCACATGCGGAACGGCTGTGAAGAAAATCAGGTTGGCGCCGGCGACGCCCAGCAGCGCGGAGACCGAGTAATACTCGACGGTGCGAACGGTAATCGGCGGCAGGTTGTGGCGGAAGGCTGCGAGACCCAACAGGATAAGCGCTGCCCCTGAAATCGACCAAAACAGGAAGGCGAGCGCTGATAGCTGAATCTCGCCGGCCAGTTTCGCCAAATTGGTCGATAGACCCAGCAGGGCCCCGCCGGACAGCAGATACAGCAGTGGCGCAAGCCAGGCTCTTTTACGGGAGTGTGTTCGGGCAGTGGTGCTTGATAATGGCATTAATAATGTTCTCAATGACGTGTGCTCGAGGGTAGTGTTCTCAATTGTTAGCTTGATAACAAGGTATGGGGCATTAATCTTGACGTCCACCCAGGCCAACTGGTGAGCGGGCTGAGTGAAGAGCAACATGAGCAACTCGATGATCTGCTCAAGCAGTTCCTGGCGGGGGTCGAGCAATTGTGATGACACGACAGGTGGGCTGCAAGGAGCGTTTATGATCAGTGGCCGTGCGTTACGTTACTTCGATACCGTGGCGCGCTGTCGTTCGCTGCGCCAGGCTGCGGCTCAGTTGCATATCGCCCCTACGGCGATCAGCCGCCAGATTGATTTACTGGAGCATCAACTAGGCGCGCCGTTGATCGAGCGCGGTCCCAACGGTATTCGCCTGACAGCTGCGGGGGAGCTTCTGGCCGCCCAGGCCCAGCGCACCCTGCGCGACCTCGAGCGGGTGCAGGAGCATATTGCCGACCTGAAAGGCCTGCGGACCGGCCGGGTAAGCTTGCAGGTGGCGGAAGGGGTCGTGGCAGGGGTGCTAGCGCCTGCATTAGCCAACATGGGGCAGCGTTACCAGCATTTGAGTTTCGATATCGGCATCGCCAGCGCCAGCCAAATGGTGCAGGCCCTGCGCCGTGGCGATGCCGATATCGGCCTGTCCTTCTTCATGCCTCGCCATGACGACATCGTGCCGTTTACCAACGCCGAGCTGCATCATTATGCGGTCATGGCGCCTGACCATCCACTCGCCGAAGCGGCTGAGATAAGCCTCCATGCACTGGCAGACCATCGATTGATTCTGCCGGATGAGTCTTATGGGGTGCGTCAGGCACTGGAGCGCGCTGCCCATCGAGAGGGCGTTACGCTGGCACCCACCTTCAAGACTGCTTCTCTGGAAACCCAGAAAGCGCTGGCTCTTAACGGTGCGGGTGTACTCATACTACCGCCAATGGCAGTAGTCCGGGAGTGCCGACTAGGTGACCTGGTGAGTATTCCTTTATCGCCATTGGAGCTCGAGGCAGCACGGATCGACCTCTGCGTCTATCGTCATCGCCAGCGTAGCTTTGCCACGGAGGCATGCCTTTCGTTACTGGCAGGAGCCTTGCAAACGCTGCAAGCATCGCCGTCCTGGTGAGTAGCGTGCACACAAAAAGTGGACGCGCTGTGGTCAACATTGTAATGGCAGAAGACACGTTGTGCGTTCATGCTTTGGCTGTTGATGACTAACGCACGATAACAACAGCACAAGGTGATGCGATGTCTGACCTACACCAATTAACCGCCACCCAATTGCTCGAAGGTTACCGCACTAGAGCATTCTTGCCGCTGGAAGTCGCTGAAGCACTTGTCAGCCATATCGCGCAGTGGGAGCCGCATATCAACGCGCTTTACGCCTACGATCCTGAGACACTGCTGGCTGAAGCGAAGGCGTCGACCCAGCGCTGGGCCAAGGGGCAGCCAAGCGGGGATCTGGATGGTGTGCCGGTTACCTTGAAAGAGTTGATCGCCACTAAAGGCACACCTGTGCCGGTGGGTACGGGGCTGGGCGGTCAGGTCGCTGCCGATGAGGATGCGCCCCCCGCGGCACGTTTGGCGGAGGACAGCGCACTGCTGCTGGCGAAAACCACCTGTCCTGATTTCGGCATGCTCTCGTCCGGGCTGTCATCGTTTCATGGCCTTACCCGCAATCCGTGGAATCTTGACTGCAATACCGGCGGTTCCAGTTCGGGCGCCGGGGCAGCCGCCGCGGCAGGGTTCGGTCCACTGCATGTCGGTACCGATATTGGTGGTTCGGTACGCTTGCCGGCGGCATGGTGTGGCGTCGTCGGGTTCAAGCCGACTCTGGGCCGCGTCCCGATAGATCCTTATTATGTGGGCCGTTGCGCCGGGCCGATGACACGCAGCGTAGAAGACGCCGCTCTCATGATGACCGCGCTTGCCCGCACGGATAGGCGCGATGCAACGCGCTTGCCCCCGGAAGAGATCGACTGGCTGGACTTGTCGCTAGAGATAGAAGGCCTGCGCGTGGGAGTGATGATGGAGGCGGGCTGCGGATTACCGCTGGATGACGAGATTCGCCATCACGTCGAACAGGCGGCGAGGCAGCTGGAAGCCGCCGGAGCAACATTGGTGCCGTTGGCGCCGGTGCTGACACGTGAAATGCTGGATGGTCTGGACCGCTTCTGGCAGGCTCGCCAATGGAGTGAACTATTGAAACTCACTGCGCAAGAACGCGAGCAGGTGCTGCCCGCCATTCAGGCCTGGGCCGATGCTGGCTCACGATTGAGCGGGGTGGAGGTGGTGCAGGGGTTTCAGCAGACCCTGGCCATGCGTCGTGCCACCGAGGCGGTATTTGACGAAGTGGATGCAGTGATTTCACCCACGACCCCGAATATTGCCTTTCCCGCGCAGTGGCCGTCGCCTACCAATGATCCACGCCAGCCTTTCGAACATATCGTCTATAACGTGCCGTGGAATATGGGGGAGCAGCCTGCGATTTCTCTCAATGCCGGGTTCAGCGGTTCCAGCATGCCCATTGGTGTGCAGCTTATCGGCCCGCGTTTTGCCGATCATTTCGTGCTGAAACTGGCACAGCGGTTGGAGGCGTGTCTTGCGATGCCGATGCGCTGGCCAACACTGCCGTCAGCGAGCCATTAACGATAAATGATAAATAAAGGGGTTACTCATGCATCGTTTGATCGTATTGCCCACCTCCCGTGTAGGCTGGGGGTTGTTGATTGCATTCGTCGCGTTGGTGGTGGCGGGCACCTGGCCGGTGATTGGGTGGGTGAACCGGGCCACGCTGGTGATGGGCCTGCCGCTGATCGTGGTATGGAGCTACCTGGTCATTTTTGCCTGCGTGGCGGTCATGCTGATCGGTAATCGCATTGTGGAGAGAGACGACCATGAATAGCCCCTGGCCGCTGCTGATTACACTCGTCTATGTGGCGATTGCGATGACGATCGGACTACGCGCCCGGGCGGGGCGCTCCATGAACAGCCTGGAAGAGTGGGGGGTGGCGGGGCGCAGCATGGGCCCTGTCACTCTCTACCTGTTGATTGCGGCGGGCAGCGTGAGTGCTTACACCTTTATGGGGGCGCCGGGCTGGGCTTATTCCAAGGGGGTTGCGGTATTTTATGTGGCGATTTATCTCGCCTATCTGGCACTGGTGGCGTGGTATTTCGGCCCCAAGGTGTGGCAGTTCGGCGAACAGTTTGGCCATGTGACTCAGGCCAGCGCCATTGCCGACCGTTACCAAAGTCCCGCGCTGGGTGCACTGGCGGCGTTGGTCATGGCGATAGGGTCCATTGCCTATGCGGTACTGCAGACCATCGGCTCAGCCTACATCCTGTTTGTGATGAGTGGAGGCATGATTCCGATATGGTTGGGCGTGCTGCTGGTTCTTGCCTGTATTGCGGTGTATCTCTATGTCAGCGGCCAGCGAGCGATCGGGCGCACCAACGCCTTCCAGGGTGTGTTGATGCTGGTCGTCGCCTGGGCCGTCGGCCTGTGGGCGGTACATAGTGCGACTGGCGGGCTGAGTTTTGCCGATGTATTCGATCGCATTCAAGCCGAACACGGTGAGTTTCTCACCCTGCCGGGAGCGGGAGGTGACATGAGCTTCAGCTTCTGGACCACCTCGATCATCGTCTCGATGTTTTCGTTCATGCCGCCGCAGCAGCAGGATACCGCCGTCGGAAGTGACATCACCGCCATCGAAACGGGCGATGACCTGACGGCCTTTGCAGCGTGGAAAGGTGGCGGTGGGCGTGGTACATTTTGTCATGGCGGCTGAAGCGGTTGGTTCTTGTGTAGGAGCTTGAATTATAACCGATTTTCAGCCGCCTTTTTCATGTCTGATGCAATATCCAGGCTAGCAGCAGTGTGCGGGTAAGAAGGCCGGTCGTCTTCAGCGAGTCTCTCGTTGGAGCAAAAGGCGTCTAGTTGAGTGTCGCGGGTTATCGAGTTGACCTCAGGGTGTGCTGATGGGGCCGTGGCTTTGTCGATGCGGTATATCGTTAGAACGACCTCGTTTTGCAGAGCCGATTGACTTGCCTTTTCCAAAAGATAACAATAATTTTTTGCAGTATTGGCATTGAACACGGTAGGAGGCCAAACGGTGAATACCCAGACCTGGAGCGCTGAGTTAGAGGATATCTTCGTCAATCAGCGGTCTGTGCTCTGTAGTGTCGCTGCGAAAGTCTTGGGCAGTGCCGACCAAGCCGATGATGTGGTTTAGGATGCTTATCTGAAAATTTCAGAAGCGACCACCGTCTTTGACTTACAGACTCCTTGTCGGTAACGTTGTTCGCATTGACCTGTGCATGCCAGCCTTCAAAGCTTGCATCGATACTTGAAAAATCATAGCTCATGGATGCATCAAACAGCGTCGTGGAGGGTAGTGAGTTATCATTGGCGCTATCATAGAAACTTGAGCCTATGTAACTAGTCGAATTGATGATATCACACGAGAGATGCCCCAGGGTCAGGAGAGGCAAGCGTCACCTCAGGTGCCTGCTTTACAGCGTCTCGAGTTGCGCGATGTCACCCATCAGTACTATCACGAGCAGAGCGATGACTTCTTTGAGTTGGGGCCGATTAATCTGAGCTTTACGCCGGGAGAAGTGGTGTTTCTGGTGGGGACAACGGTAGCGGTAAGACCACGCTGGCCAAAGTCGTGGTGGGGCTTTACCCGCCGGAAGGTGGCGAGGTATTGCTCAATGGCGAGCGGGTCGAAGCGGATGGCTGGGATGCCTACCGGCAGCTCTTCTCGGTGGTGTTCTCAGACTTCCATCTCTTTGGGCGCCTGTTAGAGGCTCCACGTGACGGCCTGGACGAAGAGGGTAACCGCCTGCTGGCCAAGTTGCACCTGCAGCACAAGGTGCGGGTTGAAAACGGTGCGTTCACCACCCAAGCACTCTCCCAGGGCCAGCGTAAGCGTCTGGCGCTGGTGGTTGCCTACCTTGAGGGTCGGCCCTTCTTGGTGTTTGACGAGTGGGCGGCGGATCAGGATCCGTTATTCAAAGAGGTGTTTTACTGCGAGGTGTTGCTCGAGCTAAAACGCATGGGCAAAGCGGTGCTGGTGATCACCCACGATGACCGCTATTTCCACCTCGCGGATAGGTTGGTGCGGCTGGAGAGTGGCAAGCTGTTGGCGACAGAGCAGCTAGATGGTGAGCAGCCGACTAGTGTGGAAATGGAGGCAATCGAACCGCCGTAGGGTTGTTGAGCCAGGGATGGTTCAAGAGCTTTTAACCAAGGTCTCCACCTCAAACGCTACAATCTGGCGCTGGGTGCTGGAAAACTCCACGCCGATCAGGTGTATGGGTTTGCCGGAGGCGCGGTGCTTATCGGCATAGCCCTTGTATTTGATTTGCGTCAGCGCTTTACCTTCTGGCAGTTGTTCGACCACCTTAAACTCAAACAGGTAAATATGCCCACCAACGTCCACACTCATATCCACCTTGCCGTGGTGGCTGGCATCTTCCACCGTCACATCCAGCCCCAGAGCGGCAAAGTGGCTATAGAAGACACTGGCATAGTGGCCTTCATATTGGGCAATGGGATTGTTGCGGTACCAGTCGTGGGGGAGTCCTGCATAAAGGGCTTTGAGATGAGCTTCCAAAGCAGCCAGATCATGGCGCTGAAAAATATCGAATAACGCCAGTTGATGGGTTTGTGCCTCGCTTGCGTTGATACCCAGTACCGGTAGCAATAAATCGTTGAGACTGCTTTCCACCTCTCGATTCGGAAAGCCTAGCGTATAGAGGCGATAGCCCAGTATGGGCTCCTGCACGTCCTTAATGGTGATATAACCCGTTTGAAAAAGTAGCCCTTCGGTGGTGATGTCATCCACATCAAAGCGCCCTAGCAACTGCGCTTTTGCCTGTAAGGTCTCCAATCGAGGGGTAAACACTCCCCGCTGCTTGAGGATATCGACCAAAAACGTCGGCGTCGCAGACTCAAACCAGTACGGGCCGAACTCTTGTTCTTGGAACAGCAACAGTACATCGAAGGGATTGTAGACAGACGTAACCTCTCGGCCACCCCAACGATAGCCGTTATACCACTTTTTGATTTCCTGACGGTCTAACCCAGACAGTTCGGGTTCAAATACTGTATCAATGTCGTCATCGGTATAGCCACAAAGGGTCGCATAGTCGGGCGACAGGGTAATATCGCGCAGATTGTTCAAGCCCGAAAACAGACTGACCTTGCTGAACTTGGAAACACCGGTAAGCAGCACAAAGTGCAAGTGCGGGTCGGCGTCTTTGATAACGCTGTAAAGGTTTTTCAGGCCCTCGCGTAGTTCTCGGGCGCGCTCCGACACCAGGATATTATCCAGAATCGGTTTGTCGTACTCATCGATCAGCACAACCACCCGCTGGCCGCTCTGCTGGTGGGCGGCGCGGATTAGGGCAGAAAATTCACCCGGTATATCGGTTTTATGATGCTGAGTAATGCCGAACTGCTCGCGTTGAACCCTTAACTGCTCACGAATACGCTCGTCCAGCCCTTCACGGCTCTGCATCACTCCATCGGCAAAGCTAATACGAATCACCGGGTAGCGCTGCTGCCAGTCCCACCTATCATGAATATAGAGCCCTTCAAATAGCGCTTGGCGGCCTTCAAACAGGCAGCGCAGGGTATCCAGCAACAGGCTTTTGCCGAAGCGGCGCGGCCGCGATAGGAAATAGTATTTGTTCTGATTAACCAAACGCTCGATATGCGGGGTTTTATCGACGTAGTAATAGTTGCCCTCGCGGATATCCGAGAACGTCTGAATCCCGATGGGTAACTTACGGCGGTGGGAATTCGTCACGGCGGCCTCCAGAGCAAAAAACAGCGATACAAATAGCAGTTTAGCATGCCCAGCGGCTTGGCATAACGCGTACTATATCGCGGAGCAGCCTCGTCGGGTTGAGTATGTCTACCGAGGCAATATTCGGTAAGTCTGGGTGTAGATCATTGATCAAATCGACGAGTAGAGTTATGGCCGATCAACCCGTAGATCTTGCCCTCTTTGAAACGGTGCGCCACAGAATGCAGCAGGCATTTGCCGTTGATCTCGAAACGAAAGTGGCACCCTTGACCTCGAACATGCTGGTTTCCTTGTGCAAGGAGTTTATCTTACAGGGAGTCGATCTCCATAGAGTAAACGAGAATCGTTGCTTCTATCTCTCGTGCTTGACCTCCTTGCATTTCTCAACTCTGGGCTGATTCAATTACCCGCACCCTGCTAGCTTGTTACCGATAGTCGATGCAGCGTTAGGTCATGCGTAGCATCGCGATAGCGGTGCGCATTAACGCCCTTGTGTAATGACCTCGGTCGCCGCCACCGCACGCTCGACGGCGCTGAAGGAGATGCGCTCCTGCTCCAGTCGCACCCTCGCGCCCAAACGGTCTGCGCGCAGTTCCTCGAACAGTGCCTGCTCGTCGGCGGTGAGCCGGGTGGGGTGGCCGGTGTAGCGCTTCTCCTCGGGTTCCTGGCCCCACAGGGGGTGGTGGCCCATCAGAGTGGGACGGTCCATCAATAGGGAGCGGGCATGGGGCAAGCTGGCGCGCAGGCGGTTGAGGATGCCGAAGCCGTGGGTGTCGATGTCGCCCCAGTACCAGAGCGCGCTATCGTGCAGCCAGGGGATCTCTCTCAGCCTCTCCAGGCCATAGCCCAAGCCGAAGATCACCAGGCTGGCGGATGTCTCGGGGAAGGCCAGGCCGTTGGTGCGGTTCTCGGTGATAAACACACGCTGCACCGGCAGGCTCAGCCCGGAGAACTCCTCCGGCGGAACCGCGATATCGCGCAGGCCCTGAATGGACAGCGCCGGGTCGAGCAGACGGAAGCGGATCTGCGGCGCTTCCGTGCGCAGGCCATAGCGGCGCGCGAAGCCCTTAACGCCGCTGGCATCGCGGTGGATGGCGGTCGCCGGTAGCACCACATCCAGCAGCTCGGCGAGCAGGCCCCGGCGGGTTTCGATGAACTTGGTGTCGACGCCGGGAATGTCCAGTTGGCGCAGGTAGAGCCCTGGCCGCGGGTGGGCCAGGAACCACGCCAGTACGGCCAGCAGGCGGGGCCAGTCGTGGGCATGGCGGAGCACGGCGAGGGGGTGGCGCGCTATCCAATCCTGCAGTTCGAGGTGGTGGTGAAGCAGGGTGTCGACCAGGGCCTGGAAGCGCTGGGCATCCTGCTGGCGACGGATCAGCTGCAGCGCCTGGGTTTCATCGGCGATGATCGCTGCCACCGGAATGGCGTTGCTGCCGTGAACCCGGTTGTTGACCTGCTGCCAGCGCAGTTCGTAGCCGTAGCCGCGTCTCTCCCGGCTCTGCTCCCGCAGTGCGTTCACCCAGTCCATCACCGCGCCGAAGCGCTCGGTGATGTCCCGGGCGCTGGGGCGGCGCAGGCGGATCTCCAGGGGGAACGGCGATTCGCCGGACACCCGGGCGGCGAGAAGGCGGCCGCTGTCCCAGGCCTTTTCCACCTGCGCGCGGATGGATGCAGGGGTACTCCAGCTCATGACGCGCTTATCATGCTGCGGGCGGCGCGCTCGGCGCGATACTCCTCGATGCTGAGGTTGCGCACCATCGAGTGCTGACCACCGTCGTTGTGCACATAGCCGACGTTGGCCACAAAGGGCTCAATGATGTGGATTTTCTGCAGCGGGGTGATGATCAGCAGTTGCAGATTGAGCCGCTGGAACAGCTCCAGACCGTAGCGGGCGGATTCGTCGGAGCCGCGGCCGAAGGCTTCATCGATGACCACGAAGCGGAATGAACGTGAACTTTGCCCGCCCGTTTCGAGGCCGAACTGGTAGGCCAGGCTGGCGGCCAGCACCGTGTAGGCGAGCTTTTCCTTCTGACCACCGGATTTGCCGCCAGCATCGGTGTAGTGCTCGTGCTCGGCGTCGTCCTCTCGCCAGCGTTCCGAGGCGGAGAAGACGAACCAGTTGCGCACATCGGTGACCTTGCGTGTCCAGCGCTTGTCGGGTTCGGTCTGGCCCTCCCGCCCGCGCAGGCGCTCGATGATGGCTTTGACCTGCAGGAATTTGGCTTCGGAGTACTCCTCGGTTTCCGAACCGGTCAGCGCCCCTTCGGTGCAGGCGCGCAGCGACTCGCGGAACTCGCGTACCTCGGGATCCGGGGTCGGTTCGGCCTGCAGGCGGATATAGCGGTTGGGGTTGTAGTCGATGGCGTGCAGCGAGCGGTTGATGGTATCGATGCGTTCGCGGATCAGCTCGCGCTCCTGGTTGAGCTTGGCCTGGAAGCCGGCCACCTCGCGGATGGTGTTCTCCTTGAGCAGCTTGCGGAAGTCGGCTTCGAAGCGCGGCAGGTCGTCACCGACCAGCTGCTCGAGCATGCCGCGGTACTCGTCGCCGGCGGCGATGCTGACGTCCACCTCGCGGGTCTCCAGTGGCCACTCGGTCTGGTAGCTACGCATGGCGTCGATGATGCGTTCGCCGAGGCGCTTGAGGCGTTTCTCCTCGGCGTCGATGCGCCCCTGAAGCCAAGTGCGCATCTCCCGCTCGGCATTGTCGCAGGACTCCACGGTCAGGCGCCGCTCGGGCAGGGCCTCGGGGCGTAGCGCGTCGAGGCGGGGAAAGTCGCTTTCGCGCACCGTGGCAGCGGTACGCTCCACCAGGGCTTCGGCCTCGGCCTGGGTCTCACCGGCCTGATCGTACTTGAGCCGTGCAGTGGCGCGTTCGTCGCGCAGCCCGGTCAGGCGCGCATCCTGCTCCTTGAGCTCTGCTTCCAAGTCGCCGAGCTGCTGCTGGAGCAGGCGCAACGTATCCGAGGTTGCCTCGAGCGACTGGCGCTCCTCCTCGAGTCGCTGGATGAGCAGCGTCGGGGTGTGCCAGTCAAGCTCCTGAAAGTGGCGGTAGACATCGATCCGGTGGAGCAGGGTGCCGCGGGTTTCCAGTTGCTTCTGGGTCTCCTGGGCCTGGCTCAGGGTGTCGGCCAGCTGCTGTAGCCGCTGCTGCAGCTGATACTGCTGCTGCTCCAGGGCGGCGATCTTGGCCTCGTTGCTCCAGCCCAGCACATAGCGGGCACGGTCATTGATGGCGTGGCGGTCGTCCTTCTCGTGGCGCTCGCCTTTGGCCTTGATCTGGCCGCTACGGGTGATGGCGCGTTGCTCGCGGCGCAACTGCGCCAGGTCGCGGCAGCAGGCGTAGTCGAAGCGGCGGGCGAGCTCCTGTTCCAGCCAGGCGTAGAAGTCGGAGTCTGGCCGTACGGCGAGCTTGCGCACCAGGGAGTCCGGGTGCAGCTGCGGCAGGCTGGCGCCTTTCGGCTCGCGCACCCGGTAGTAGACCAGGCGTCCACGCAGGTGGGTGCGGTCCACCCACTCGGCGACCTCCTGATAGTGTGCATCCGGCACCAGCAGCGACAGACCGAAATTGTGCAGCACGCGCTCGATGGCGCCCTCCCAGTCGCGCTCTTCATCACGCACCTGGATCAACTCACCGGCAAAGGGCAGCGACTCCACTGGCAGCCCGGTGCTCTCGCACAGCCGCTCACGCAATGCCAGCATGGCGGCAGGGATGTTGGAGCGACGCTGGCGTAGGGAGTTCAGCTCGCGCTCGACCTCCTCGACACCCTCGCGGCCATCGCGGAAGGCGACCGCCGCCTCGGTTACCGCGTTCTGGGCCTCGGCCTTGCGGTCCTCCAGGGTCTCGAGGGCGTGTTCCACCCGCTGGCGGTTCTCCACAAACACCGCCTCGTCGCCCAGTGGGTCCAGCGCCAGGCGCTGGGTAAGCGTTTGGTACTCCTCGGCCCGCCGACGGCGCTCATCGGCCCGCTCGCCCTGATCCTTGATCTGTCGCTTGAGTTGCTCCAGGCGGTCGCCGCCGTTGTCGGCAATGGCCTGCTTCAGCTCGTCGCGCTTGGCCTGGTTGTGCTGTTGCTCGCTGGTCAGCGCCTCAATACGCGAGGCCAGCCGTTCCAGCTCCCGCTCCAGCTTCTCCCGCCGCTGCTCAAGTAACTGTGCCTTGATTCCGGCGAACCAGGGTTGTAGCGCCTCGCGGCAGGCGGTGAGCTCCCGGGCCTGGTCGCTGGCCTCGGCGTAGCGGTCCAGGTTGTCGACCATCGGCTGCAGGGCGTCGATCTGCGCTTTCGCCTTGAGCACCGCCTGGTGGGCGCGGTCAAGGTCCTCGAAGTGACGGATCAGCGCGTCGATGCGCTCCTCCACCGCGAAGGCTTCCAGCATATGCCCGCGCACGAACTCGGTGAGATTGCCGACCGATTTCATCGAGACCGTCTGGTTGAACAGCTCCAGGGCCTGCTCGCTGTCGAGACCAAAGCGCCGGCGGAACGCCGCCCCATAGGGCGGGAAGTGGTCGAAGAGCTCCACCTGGGGCAGCTGGCGCAGGCGCTTGCGCAGGGCATTGAGGTCGCTGCCGAAGTTGGCGAAGTCCTCGGTGATGGTCAGCGGCCGGTCGGCGACCACATAGCTGCGAGCGGGTTGCCCTTGGCTGTCGCGCAGCCAGAACAGCTGGGCCAGGGTGACGTGCTGGTCGTAGCCGGCATGGTAGAACTGCGCGAGAATCACCGAGTAGCTATTGAAGTCACGCAGGGCAACGGGCTTGGCGGCCAGGGCGCCGTCGCTGCGCTCGGTCTTATAGTAGCCAAGCACGTAGGAGCGCAGGCTACGCTCGCGCTGTTCGGCGCCGGCGGCCTTGTTGTAGGTGATGCGCTGGGCCGGTACCAGCAGGGTGGTGATGGCGTCCACCAGCGTCGACTTGCCGGAGCCGATGTCGCCGGTGAGCAGGCTGGTTTCGCCATTCGGTGCCAGGTGCCAGACTCGCTGATGAAAGGTGCCCCAGTTGTAGACCTCCAGGCGCTGGAGCCGAAACCCGGTGTGAGAGTCGTCGCTGGCGAAGTCGAACAGCGCGTTCTGCGGATTATCCGTCATCGTCGTTATCCAGGTGCTGGCGGTAGTCTGCTAGGTGTTGGTCGAACTCGGCGAGCCATTGGGCGTCGACGAAGGCGGCGAGAATGCGGCGCACCTCGAAGCGCTCCTCCTGGCCGCGCAGCCGGCGCAGGAAGCCCAGTTCCACTACCCGCTTGATATGGCTGTCCATGCGGCTCATCAGGCGCACTTCATCCCCTGTTTCAGGCAGGAACAGGCGCAGCATGTCGGCGATCTGCTCGCGAGAGAGAATCAGCCGCGGATCGCAGCCGGTGGCGTCATGCTCTGCCAGCTTCTTGCGCAGCAGTGCCAGCAGCAGGCTGACCGGGTAGCTGAGCTGGCGGCGTGGTACCAGACGCGGCAGCTCCTCCTCGCCCTCCTCGGTCGGGCGCTGGCGCAAATAGGCGTAGCCCTCGGCTTCGTCCAGGATCAGCTCCAGCCCGAATACACCGGCATGGTCGCGTACTTGCGCCTGGAGTCGCAACAGATCCTGCCACGCTCCAGACTGGTCATCGCGGTAGAGGACGCCTTTGAACAGTTGGATCAACACCGGAGAGAGCGCCGGTTCGCGCTCGTTGGGTGGGGTGCCGGTCTCGTTCATGGGTGGGCTCCCTGGTGGCCACTAACGAAGATCACCGCAGGCAGGGCGGCGCGGCGCTGCTGGCCCTGGTCATCGGTCCAATACACGACCTGCTCCTGCGTTTCATCGACGAGGCCCAGCCCCTCCCCGGTGGCCAGGCTCAGCCAAGTCACCAGCTCCGCCAGTCCCTGTTCCAGTGGATGCCGCTGCAGCAGCGCCTCCAGGCTGATCTGGCGCTGGGTCTGCAGCGCCTGGCGTAGCCGGGCCCGCAGCCGCTCCTTGTCCACGTAGACCTGTTCGAACAGTGGGTCGGCAGCGATGTCCGCGGTTCCCTCCTCGAGCGGCGCCTGCTCGATACGTGGCTTGATGGGAGGGCTGAACAGCGGCCGATCCATGGCCAACTGGACGTCGGGGGCGGGAGCCTCTACGGTCATGAAAGGGGTGGTTGGCAGGTTCTCGCGCACCGCCAGGGCGTGCTGTTCCAGACCGCGCAGCAGATCCATGATACGCCGATTCTCCAGCCAGGCTTGATCGTCCAGATAGCGTCGCAGCTGTTCGGAGAGCCGGGCCACGGTGCGCTGGGTCGCTTCTCCGGCGGTTAGCCAGTCATAGTGGATGCGGCGCAGCCTCGGGTCAGGATTCAGCTCAGCGACCGGCTCCAGCGACAGGATCGACTCCAGCAGTTCGGTGAGCTCCTGCTGGCGGTCGGCGGACATCAGGAAGTCCCAGAAGGCACGAAAACTGCGGCCCTGGTCGGAGTCTGTAATGGCATCACGCTGGCCCAGTACCTCCTCCAGTATCGCGGCCTTGCCGCCCTCCCAGGTGGCGATTCGTTCGCGTACCTGGCGATCCAGGTCACGAAAATTCTGCTCCACCTGGCGGAAGTCGGCCAGTAACGCCCGAGCCGTGTCGGTGGCCTGAAGAAAGCGCTCGCGTAGTCGCGTGGGATCCATGAACGCCATATGGCCGGCACGAATCTCCTCGATCTCTGCGTCAATGGCGGCGCGGCGGCGACTCAGCTCCGCGATGCGCGTCTCGGGATCCGTTTCGCTGTTCTGGGAGATGTCACGTAGCAGGTCGAAGACCAACTTCAATCGCGACTCCGCCCCCACGAAGGTGCGCTGCTCGAGCCCGGCCAGCCACTGAATGGCTTGCTCGACGGCAGGTATCAGGTCGTAATGCGGTTCGTCCGAGTCGGCGGGAAAATAGCGCCGCAGCCAGCCGCGTTCATCGCTGGCCCAGTCATTCAGATACTCCCGCGCGGGCTTTGGGAAGTGCCCTTCGCCCAGCCCCTGGCGAAGGTGGAACAGATAGTCTTCCAGCCTTGCCGCCAGCTCCTGCTCCGGCAGGCTGCGCACATTGGGCTCGATAAAACTGCGATGCACGAAGGCAATGATCAGCGGTGCGTGGTCGGCCAGCAGCAGCCGCCAAGCGGGATGGTATTTACGTAGACTGTTGAGGTAGTCGTAGTCCATGCGGCTGGATTATGCTCTATGAATAGCCACCCATGTCCAGGCCGCACAGGGGGAACTAGGTAGCCTTGAACAGTTGGATTGAGATTCGTTCGATTATGCCTCACCTTAGGCCGCGCTTGCTACCCCAGCCAACCACGCAGCCGTTGGCGAGGGGATGAGTAGGCGGCAGTGTTGCGCTGTGCACTACTCGAAAGCTGTGCGGTGGCTTTGCTCAATGCTTCACCGCCCCCTTGCCCCCACCATACGTGCCAGTACCCGGTCTTTGAGCCAGAAGCGGTGAATCAGCGCCATCGTGATGTGGCCGATGACTAATCCACATAACAGCCACGAGAGCGGGCCGTGAAGGAGCTTGGCTGGGGCGATCATCCAGGTGATGTCGCGTTCCGCTTCGGGCAGCAGCTCCATGCCATAAAAGCGTAGTGCCCCGCCGCGGCCGTACTGGCGCAAAATGGCGAAAGCAGGCAGCAACAGCAGGAGCGCATAAAAAGTGATATGTACAAGGCGTGCTATGCGGCCATCCCATCCGAGCGGCTGCGGAGGACGCTGCTTGCGGTTGACCCATGCCCAGCCAAGGCGAGCCAGCGTCACGATCAGAATCAGAAACCCTAACGAGCCATGAGGCCCAATGCTTGCCAAAAACAGCGTGATAGCGTTTCCGCCCATTCCCCGCCAAGCCAGCAACACAGTAAATTGCAGCGTGACCAGCGCGGCGGTCAGCCAGTGAAGCGCACGGCTGACCCGCCCATAGCTGTCAGGGCTGTCTCGCCAGCCAATAGGCGTTTGAGCTGGCTTGCGTGTGAGATCACTGTTTAACGCCGTGTTGTTTGCCGTTTCTTTAACCATTGGCCTTGCCCTGGCGCCAGTAGCCCATGCTGGTAACGTACTGCTTGGGTAGCCCGCACTCGTTGACTAAGTAGCGACGCAGCTTCATGGCGACCTTGGTTTCAGCAGCTATCCAAGCGTAGAAGGGAGCTCTGTCATCCAGGGTGGCGGGTTCCCAGAGTGGGCCGTCCTCATCGTCGCTTTCGTCGTTGCTAGTGGCTGCCGTAGGCACGCCGCCTAGCGCTTGAATTTCCTTATGCAAATCAATATCGCGCACTGCTCTCATCAGCAGCTCACCGTGTTGGCAGCCGGGTTCAGCATCGCGGGCCAGCCAGTGCAGCTTAGCGGCTTGGGGCAGCGGCTGAACGTCGTCACTGCGAGGCACTTCGAACAGCGCTTCGACCCTGGGTTTGAGCGGCAGGTCATCAAGAGTTTCAAGAATGCCTGCGGCGGCGGGGAGGGCGGTTTCATCGGCGATGATCAGAATACGGCGTACACCTTGGGGCGGCTTCCACTCGTAGCCCAGCTTTGGGCCTTCCGAGTTAGCGTCGGGGGCTGTCATGGCAAGGCGGTCACCTGGGCGGGCGTGCATAGCCCAGCGCGATGCGGGGCCATTGTCGCCATGGAGTACAAATTCTACGTCCACCTCTGCCTTCTCCGGCCGCAGAGCGCGAATGGTGTAGGTGCGCGCAGAGGGGCGCTGTGCATCCGGTAGTGCGCGGTAAGCGCCGTACCAGTCATGCTCTTCCAGCTTGGCAATCTCAAACAGCGGATCGAGACTACCACCGCCTTCGGGGAAGAACAGCTTGACACGCTGATCCGGTGCGTAGGTCGCCATATGGCTGACTTCCGGGCCAGTGAAAGTAAACCTGACTAATGAGGCGCTGACTTGGGTGCGTCTGGCAAGGGTGATATCGAAAAGCCGATAGCTCGGTTTGGCTGCCATGATGGGGTTCCTCATGCGGAGACATAAATCAAGGGGTCAATTGTAGTGCTAATTATTATCATTTAGAATCTTCGACAGTCATTCACGCGCTCATTTCCATGCACTCGTTTGCTTATATCCAAGGTCACTCCCATGACGCAGCCGCCTGCCCTCGCTCTTTTGGTGAATCGTCCCGCCACCACCAACGGAGGGGCATCATGCTAGGCGCTGCTCAACGAATGGGAGGAATGACCCCCGCGAAAGCTTGTCTGTTGCTGAGCCTGCCGATGGTCGTGCTGTTTTGGGTCGGTCTAGAGAGCCAAGGCGGTTTTGCGCTGGGCCTAGAGGCATTAGTGACCCCTTCTTTCGAGAATGTCGACGAGCTTCTGCTCTATTACGCCTGGTGGCCGCGCCTCTCGATCGCGCTGTTGGCCGGGGGCGGTTTGGGGCTAGCGGGCGTGCTCATGCAGCAGGTGCTGCGCAACCCGTTGGCGTCACCCACCACGTTGGGGGTGGCATCGGGCGCTAATCTGGCGCTGATGACCGCTACCTTGCTGGCGCCAGGGTTGTTGGTGGTGGGGCGTGAGTGGGTCGCCTTGTCGGGTGGCGCACTGGCGGTGGGGCTGGTGTTCCTGCTCTCCTGGCGGCGCGGTTTGGCCCCTGTTGTGGTGGTGTTGGCGGGCCTGGTCGTTAATTTATACCTGGGCGCACTCTCCACCGCGCTGTTGCTGTTTAACCACGAGGTGCTTTCCGGGCTGCTGATTTGGGGCGCGGGATCGCTGGCTCAAAATGGTTGGGATGGCGTGGCGTCGCTGGCTCCTAGGCTTGCCATTTGCGGCTTGGCGGCATGGCTGTTGCTGCGTCCTTTGGCGGTTTTAGAGTTAGATGACGCCAGCGCCAAAAGCCTGGGGATTTCGCTGAAGCATTTGCGCTTTGCCGGGTTAGGGCTGGCGGTGTTTATTACCGGTAGCGTGGTGAGCGTGGTGGGTATTATCGGCTTCATTGGTTTAGCGGCCCCCAATATTGTGCGTATGGCGGGGGCACGCACGCTGCGTGCGCGCTTGCTTTGGTCGACATTATTAGGCGCCGTGCTGCTGGCCACCACGGACCTCTTACTGCAGCGCTTTTCCGGCATGGTGGCGACGCTGATTCCCACCGGGGCCGTGACGGGCGCCTTAGGCGCACCGCTGCTGATGTGGTTAATTCCGCGCCTTAAGCTGCAGGGCGACCGTCCTCCCCAGGCCTCCGGCGTGGTGATCACGCGCCATGCCGCGCCCTATCGATTAGCCACTGGGCTACTGCTGGCGCTGGTGGCAGCTATGGTGGTGGGCCATTTGGTGGGGCAAGGGGCAAACGGCTGGAGCATCATCGCCCCGACGAATTGGGGTGTGATTGAGTGGCGCTTTCCGCGCGTGATGGCGGCAGCGGCCAGCGGTTTGATGCTGGCAATAGCGGGTACTATTCTGCAGCGCCTTTCGGCTAACCCTATGGCGAGCCCTGAAGTGCTGGGTATCAGCGGTGGCTGCGCCATTGCGCTGATTTTAGGTATTTACCTGCTCCCCGCCCCCAGCAATGCCATGCTGGTGGCGATAGGAACGCTGGGGGCGTTGGCGACGCTGCTTGTGCTGGTAGCGCTCAACCGTAAGAGTGGCTTTGTGCCTGAGCGTTTACTGCTCAGCGGCGTAGCGATTAGCGCGCTGTTCGATGCGGTGCGCAGCGTGCTGCTGGCGGGCGGTGACCCGCGCGGCCAGCAGGTTATTGCGTGGCTGGCAGGCTCTACTTATTACGTGGATGTAGGCAGCGCGCTGCTCGTAGGCAGTATTGCGGCAGGGCTTGCGTTGGTATCGCTGCCGTTCACCCGCTGGCTAGATATTATGCCGCTGGGTACCGCCACAGCGCGTTCTCTGGGCATAGGTCTGAACCGTGCGCGCCTAGCACTATTACTGCTGGTCGCCTTGCTCACCGCCTGCGCCACGCTAGTGGTGGGGCCACTCTCCTTCATTGGCTTATTGGCCCCGCACATGGCTCGGCTACTGGGCTTCTCCCGCGCCCGACAGCACTTAGTAGGCGCTGCCTTGATCGGTATGCTGTTGATGGTGCTGGCCGACTGGGTAGGCCGTCAAATCATGTTCCCTTATGAGATTCCGGCAGGCTTAGTGGCTTCGCTGATCGGCGGCGCCTACTTTATGTGGGGGCTGCGGCGCTTATAAGCGCTTAACCTGAGCGTGTATAAGCTGCGCTAATGAACTATTAGCAAGATGATTTTTTGTTATGTCAACTTACCCTTACCCTAGCGCTTTCTTAACTCAAGCATAAGGCGAGCGGCGATGTGGGAAAGCTACCTAACGGGTTTAGTGGTGTGCGGCGGCATTATCATGGCGATTGGGGCGCAGAACGCCTATGTGCTGGGGCTGGCCGTTCGCCGCGAATACCACTGGTGGTCGGCGGGGCTGTGTATGAGCGCGGACATCATTCTGCTTACGGCGGGTATGTTTGGTGCCAGTGCGTTTTTGCTCACCATGCCTAACGCCATGGAAGCCATGCGCTGGGTGGGCGTGCTGTTCTTGGCCTGGCTAGCGGCACAAGCGTTATGGCGAGCTGCCAGTGGCCGTGAAGGCTTAAAGGCTAACAGTACCAAAGCGCGCAGCTTGCGCGGCGTGTTACTGGCAACTCTGGCGGTCACGGTGCTTAACCCGCAAGTCTATCTCGATACGCTGCTGTTAATTCCCGCCATTGGCGCTCAGCAGGAGAGCGCCGGTGTGTTCGTCGCCGGGGCGTCAACGGCGTCGATTCTTTGGTTTAGCTTGCTGGCCTGGGGCGGCGCGGCGCTGTCGCCCTGGCTCTCTCGCCCCGGCGCTTGGCGCACCATCGATGGGCTGATTGGCCTGATGATGGCTGCCATCGCGGTGCACCTAGCGCTCGGCTCGGCGCTGTTGTAGGGGTTGATTGACGCGTTATACCTGATCGAAGTAGCGCTTGATGATATCCAGCACCTGCTCAATATCGCTGTCGCTGATATCACGATGCACCACCATCTGTGTGGCGTAGAGCAGCTCTATCAGTACGCCGTGCTCTTATAGCAGCGCGGCTTCCTTACCTGCTCGCTCGGCCAGCGTGGCTTGAAAGGCATTCACCGTTGGGTCGTCGCCCCACGCATTATCGTCCAGCGGTGCTGACATCATGGCGTCTCGCATGGCGGCGGTAGGGAGTGTCACCGTATCGCTACGTAAGTCGATCATATGATTCTCTCCCGACGGTCCTCCCGAACAGGGCACTATTGATATAAACAGCTATGCTTATCGCAAACATGGTTATCGCAGACATGGTTATCGCAGACATGGGTCATCGTTTGTATAACCAACTCCTACCGCATGGCAACCTAGCATAGGCAATTAGATGGATCTTAAAAGTGGTTACCCGTTTTGGACGGTGAAAAATGGTCTGTTAACTGCTTTCCCGCAGCTTACCTACGATCACCAAACGGAAACGGTGATTATTGGTGGCGGTATTACAGGGGCGTTAATTGCCGACGAGCTAAGTCGCCACGGTCATCAAGTGGTAGTTCTTGAACGCAGGGACGTAGGGTGGGGCAGCTCTGCTGCCAGTACGGCGCTGCTGCAGTACGAAATTGATACCCACATGGTCCATTTGGCCGAGCAGTACGGAGAAGCTAATGCGGTGATGGCTTATCGTAGCTGTGCCGAAGCGATTCATTCGCTGGAGCGACTCGCGGCGGAACTTGGCAATGTGGCGTTTAGCCGTCAGCAGAGCCTCTATTTTGCCAGTCATGACGGAGATGTGGCGGCCCTGAAAGCGGAGCTTGCGATGCGCAAGCGCTTTGGCTTTGACGTTGCCTGGCTTGACCAGCGTGCGCTTGAATCCGACTACGGTTTTTCAGCCCCAGGGGCGATTCTTTCCTCGTTGGCCGCCAGCATCGACCCTTACCGTATGGCGTATCATCTGCTGGAAAATGTGGTGCGGCGTGGCGGAGGTGTGTTTGATCGCACACAGGTCGAGCGGCTTGAGCCGAACGCCGAGAGTGTCGAGGTGATCTTGCGCAACGGAGCGACGCTGCGCTGCCAACAGGTGATTATCGCAGCGGGTTACGAGAGCCAGTCGTGGTTGCCTGAACCGGTAGCCGAAAATCGCAGCAGCTACGCGTTTGTCACTGACCCGTTGCCTCTTGAGGTGCTGGGCAAGCTAAGCCATACCCTGGTGTGGGAGTCGGCGCGACCATATCTCTACCTACGCTCTACCCAGGATGGGCGGCTACTCATCGGCGGTGAAGATGATGAGGAAGATATTCCGGAGTGCCGGGATGCGCGTGTGATGGAAAAAGCCCAGACGCTGGCCGCAAAGGTAGAAGCGCTCTGGCCGGGTTTAAAGATCAACCCGACGTTTTGTTGGGGCGGCACCTTTGCGGAAACGGACGATGGTTTACCCTATTTCGGGCCTCATGAGGCGCTAGGGCCACGGTTACATTTTGCCATGGCCTATGGTGGCAACGGCATTACCTACAGCATGATAGGCGCACAACTGCTGCGCGCGCTCATTGAAGGCCGTCAGCACCCGTTAAGCTCGCTATTCTCATTTCAGCGGTAGTGTCTGGCCAATCACCTATCGGTAAGTAAACCGCTACACTACGAATATGGATGAATGTGTGCTTTGTCAGCAGGTGCGTCTTGCCTGCTGGTGAGCATTATGTAATTGATAAGTGAGTGTCTTCCATGAGCCCCACCCTGTTTTTACGTGCCCTAGAGCGTAACGATCTGCGCTTTGTGCATGAGCTCAACAATAATCAGAGCATTATGTCGTACTGGTTTGAAGAGCCTTACGAGTCGTTTGATGAGCTTGAGGAGCTGTATAACAAGCATATTCACGACAATGCGGAACGGCGCTTTGTTGCCGAAGACAGCACGGGCCGAGCCATTGGCTTGGTGGAGCTCATTGAGATTGACTACATCCACCGCAGCGCCGAGTTTCAAATTATCATTACCCCAGAGCATCAGGGCAAAGGGTTCGCACGCTCACTGATTCGCCAAGCGCTGCACTACTCCTTCACGATTTTGAATCTGCACAAGGTCTACTTGATCGTAGCGGTACAGAACGTCAAAGCGATCCATCTCTACGAGGAGAGCGGGTTCATCGAAGAGGGTCACTTGGTACAGGAATTCTTCATCAACGGTCAATACCGTGACGTCAAACGTATGTATATCCTTCAGGAGGCGTATCTGGCGCAGTTGGATCAGCAGCCCGTTGAAGAGGGGGGATGGGAGTCATGACACCCCACGTCTTGGTCGTTTGCCAAAGGCGCTGACCAAGACGTAGTCAGCGCCTTACTGCTGACGCATATAGGCAGCTAGGGCGTCGAACGCGGCGCGTTGCTGCTGCGCGCGTTTTGCCCACACTTCCATGACATCGACTTCCATTGCCGGGTGTTGATTAGAGGCATTTTGCATGGCGAACACTCCTGGTGCAGAGATTGAAGAATCATTTTTGTTATACGCAGTTTGCTTTGTGCAATGCAGCAAGATAGCTGTGATATGAATATTAGGCGCTTTTGCAGAGCGTTTCTAGTCCAAAAGATGTAAGTAATTTGCCATGGTGCGTAAGATTTAGTCAAAAGCAACTTCTTAAAACGCTAGCGGCTTTTTGCATGCTATGTTGGCAGTAGCTCATGACAAACTGACAACATTAAGAGCAATGCTATGACGCTAACGTCGGCTATTCATCACCATGACCGCTGGGTGAATACAACCAGTGGTCGAATATTTACGCGGACTTGGGAACCACACAGTGCTCGCTCGGATGTTCCGATCGTGCTGTTCCATGATTCTCTGGGCTGTGTAGATCTATGGCGCAGCTTTCCCGCGGCGCTCTGCGCCGCAACGCGACAACGGGTTATTGCTTACGACCGGCTTGGCTTTGGCCGCTCCGATGCGTACCCAATGCCTCTGCCGCTCAGTTTTATCGACGATGAGCCCACGGGAAGCTTTGCAGCGCTACGCGAGGCCTACCAAATCACACGCTTTATCGCCCTGGGCCATAGCGTTGGGGGGTGCATGGCGGTGCACTGTGCTGGAGGCTACCCGGATCAGTGCCAAGGGCTGGTGACCATTGCTGCCCAAGCGTTTAACGAAAACCGCATACGGCAGGGGATCGAGGAGGCAAACGTTGCCTTTCAGGCGCCGGAACAGTTCGCCAAGCTGGCCAGGTACCACGGCGACAAAGCCCGCTGGGTACTCAACGCCTGGGTGGACACATGGCTAAGCCCCGCGTTTGCAGAGTGGTCACTCATCCCAGCGCTTGAACAAGTACAGTGCCCGGCACTCGTGCTGCATGGCGAAAAAGATGAGTACGGGTCTCATCGTCAGCCAGAGCGTATTGCCCGCTATACCCAAGGCCCCGCTCACTGCGAAATGCTACCCGGCATCGGTCATATTCCTCACCGGGAAGCCGAAGCCGTGGTGGTCGAGTTTGCCCGCCAATTTATCGCTCGCCTTGCCTATTAACGGCTTAATCTCAGGCCCATGTAAGCACCATGAGAGACGTTCTATGCGTTTAAGAGTTTTATCCGATCTTCATTTAGAGCATTTTGACGGACACCGCGAACTGCCGCCTGCCGAGGCGGATGTGGTGGTGTTGGCAGGGGATATTCATCGCAGGGCAGAGGGGCTGGCATGGGCGCGGCAGCAGTTTCCCGACCTGCCGATTCTCTACGTGCCGGGTAACCATGAGTTCTACGGCACCTGCATGCCGCTGTTGCGCCAAGAGTTAGTGCTAGAAGCCGCTCGGTATGATATTGAGCTGCTGGATAATCGTAGCGTGACCATTGGCGGAGTACGCTTTTACGGCACAACACTCTGGACGGACTTTGCGCTATATGCCGACGACCCCACCCGCAACCCCTTAGATACCGAAGCGAAAGCGCTGCGCTACATGCCCGATTTTCGCATTATTACCACGGCACCTGGCCAAGTGTTCACGCCCCAAGCCAGCCAAGACATGCACCGTGAGGCGCTGGAGTGGTTAAGTTGCGAGCTTCAACAGCCTGTCGATGGCCCGCGCGTCGTGGTGAGCCATCATGCCCCACTGCACGGTTGCATTCCCGAACAGTACATAGGCGACGCGCTCTCGCCCGCCTTTGCCTCCCACCTCCCGCAACTAATGGGCAAGATGAATCTTTGGATTCACGGCCACGTTCACGAACCGGTGGATACACGACACAGCGGCACCCGCGTCATCGCCAATCCGGGCGGTTATCCGGAGGAGTTTTCGCCGCCGCTGTTTCAGCCTGATTGGGTGGTTACAGTGGGCGAATAAGGGCTGAAATAACGCGCTGGTCTATAACCTAGCTACACTCCTACCTGTGACGATAACAGTTGCTCATACAACCACAGGGAGTGAAAGTCCATGGAATTATTAGAAACGGTGCTAGGGCCACTTCGCGACGGCCTTTATGCCGTCATGATGCCCATCAGCAACTTTATCTGGAGCTATATCCTGGTATACCTGCTACTGGGAGCAGGTCTGCTGTTCACGATCATGACGCGCGGGATGCAGTTTCGCATGTTTCGGCACATGGCCCACGTGACCTTTACCGCGCGCGGAGCGGGAGATGGCATCAGTGGTTTTCAGGCATTCGCGACCTCCATGGCGGCGCGGGTCGGAACCGGTAATTTGGCGGGTGTCGCTCTGGCACTATGGATTGGCGGGCCGGGAGCGATTTTTTGGATGTGGGTGACGGCTCTGGTGGGGTTTGCGACCTCGTTTATCGAGTCGACATTGGCGCAGGTGTACAAGCACCGCAACGAAGATGGGGTCTTTCGCGGCGGCCCTGCGTTCTATATCGAGCGCTGTCTGGGTTGGCGCTGGCTGGGGTCGCTGTTTGCGGTGTTTTTGATCATTGCCTACGGACTGGCGTTCAACGCGGCGCAATCCAACACCATTGCGCAGGGGATGAGCGGTGCCTTTGGCATTCCTAACTGGCTGACCGGGGTGGTGATTGCGGCACTGGCAGGTGTCGTGATCTACGGCGGGTTAAAGTCGGTGGCACGCACGGCTGAGAAAATCGTACCGGTCATGGCCATTGCCTACCTGCTGGTGGCGCTATGGATTCTGTTTGCCAACCTCTCCGCCGTGCCCGACATGCTGTCGTTGATCGTGATGAGTGCCTTTGGGTTAGGCCCGGCGGTCGGGGGCGCGGCGGGTTACGCCATCAAGGCCGCCATGGAAAACGGCATCAAGCGCGGCCTCTTTTCTAACGAGGCCGGTATGGGCTCGACCCCCAATGCGGCGGCCCAGGCCACTGTGAAGCATCCAGCAGCCCAGGGGTTAGTGCAATCCTTTGGGGTGTTTGTCGATACCATCGTGATTTGTAGCTGCACGGCGGTGGTGATTCTGCTTTCCGGTGTTTATGAACGGCTGCTATCCGAGTCGCCGGGGGAGAGCATCGAGGGCATCCAGCTCACCCAAGACGCCATGGTGGATCATCTAGGAGGCTTTGGTGAGATCTTTATTGCCATTGCCATACTGTTTTTTGCCTTTACCTCGATTTTGGCCAACTTCTCCTTCTCTTCGGTAAACATCGAATACCTGTTCCGCCGCCACGCCAAAAAAGCGGTGGGCGCATTCAAGATCGTTATCATCGCCATGGTGTTGCTGGGCTCTGTCGCTGAACTCAGCGTGGTCTGGGATTTTGCCGACCTCGCCATGGGCCTGATGGCCACGACCAACCTGTTTGCCATTCTACTGATGGCGCCGATTGCGGTCTCGGTGTTGAAGGATTACGAACGCCAGCGGCGATAGGGCATCGAGGAACCGCTGTTCGACCCCGCCATACTCAAAAATCCAGAGCTAGTGGATGAGGATGTGTGGCCGGTGAGAGAGGCTAAAGAAGCGGATAGATAAAGCGAATAGATAAAAAGTGTGACGAGCGGCCTTTTCGCTATCGCAAAAGGCCGCTTTTTTTAATCTGCTAACTCGCCAACTCAATAAACTCTTTGGCTCTAGGATCTTGTATGTAGGAGACGTTAATACGTATCCAGGGAGTGGGTTGATGATCCGCAAAGAACAGGTGGCCCGGTGACAGTGTCACTGAGCACCTCTCGGCCAGTTCAGTTAGCGCTTCAGGCGTCATATCGACCGGAGGTTTAGCCCACACAAACATTCCTCCAGCCGGTTCGGTATGGATCGCCCAGTTTGCCTTTTTAAGCATGTTTAGCGCCAACGCCATTTGGTAGGAAAGCTTGCCACGAAGCCGCTCGGCCAGCTTTCGGTAGCTGCCGTTCTGGAGCATCGTAGTGACCACTTGCTCTGCAAAGCGAGATGCGGAAATGCTGGTCAGCATCTTAATATCGACCAAGCGTTGTACCCGTGAAAGGGGGCAAGCTATAAACCCTACCCGCAGCGAAGAAGAGAGGCTTTTGGAGAAACTGCCCAGGTAGAACACACGATTCAAGCCGTCTAATGCAGCTAGGCGAGTCGTTGGTGCGTGCTGAAAATCCGCGTAGATATCATCCTCAACGATCTGAAAGTCGTGCTGTTGGGCGAGTTGCAGCACCCGATGAGCTACTGCTGGGGTAATCGTGCTACCGGTAGGGTTATGAAACACGCTGTTGATATAAAATAGTTTGGGCTGGAACTGAGCCAACAACGCTTCCAGACGCTCAATGTCTGGCCCATCTGCTAGCCGCGGTACGCCAACCACATGTATGCGTTGCAAGCGCAACAGGCCGAACAGATTGTAATAGCCTGGCGATTCTACGAAGACAACATCGCCGGGCTCAAGCAGCATTCGAACCAAAAGATCGAGTGAATGGCTACCACCGCCGGTCATGACTATTTGCTGGGCGTTGGCGTTAATCGCCAATGGGCGCAGGCGTTCCTGTATTAAATCACGTAAATCCTGCGGCCCTTGAGGAGTGCTGTACTCGAAAATTCCCGAACGGCTTTTACGTGCCACTTGGCGAATGGCGTGGGTTAGGTCGTCTCCCTCTCGCCAATCGCTTGGCAGCCAGCCGCACCCCAACTTGAGCGTGTGCTCATTAGCATTGAAAAGCCCCCACAGCCCGTTGGTGACCTCTTCCAGGCCGTTCGTGGCTGCTGGCTGTGATATTAGTGCTGCCGCGCTATCCGCGATGTAAAACCCTGAACCGGGCCGTGAGCGTACTAAGCCCGCAGCGACCAGTCGCTCGTAAGCTTCAATCACGGCATTACGGCTAATGTTATGGGTCGCCGCCAAGCGACGAATTGAGGGTAAACGGCGGCCTCCGCCAGCACCATGTGCTGCGATCCAGGCGCGAGCACCCGTCTCAATCTGTTGGGCGATAGGGGTAGGGGAGTCGCGGTTAACCTTGAGCTTCATAGTGGACCCTGTGGCTCACAACGGTTCTCCACAGTCTTTCTTTAAAACTGTGCTGTAAAACTGTTCTCGAAAAGGGCGGAACAGTGTCTTGAAACTGGTTGCCAAGTGTATCTTACCGGTGATCGGCAAGCGTGGGAGCTTAGTGGTTCAAATATCTGCTTATTTAGGATAACGCTATGAACCGCGCTTTACCTCGAGCCACTGTCCGCAGTGCTGTTTATCTAGCCTTTGCGCTGTGCATGATTACCACAGCGGTTAATTTACAGGCTCCGCTCTACGATGCACTCGCTGCGCGCGACGGCTTGGGCGTTGGGGCGACAACGATCGCCTTTGCCTGCTACGTAGTGGGTGTCTTGCCGGTTCTGCTGGGTTTAAACGGACTGGCAGATCGAGTGGGGTGCAAGCCATTAATCATGGCCGCGCTACTGCTAAGTCTAATGGCGACTGCAACGACCTTAATAGCCCCCAGTTTGGTGGCACTAGGAGTAGCCCGCTTTCTACTGGGCATCAGCATGGGGCTGACGTCGGCAGTCGCGCCTGCTTATATGCAACTGCTCGTGAGCCGGGAGGATAACCGTGTTGCCACCAACTACGTAACGGCCAGCACCTCGCTGGGTTTTGGTCTGGGAGCCGCGGTCACTAGCCTGTTTCTCTTCCATACCACCAGCATGTCGCCCCCCAGTTTATGGATTTATATGGCTGCCGCGACGCTGGCGCTTATGGCGGTTTCTACTCTGGGGGATACCCCACCGAGTGCCAATAAACGCTCTTTGCTGCGTTTGCCAAGCTTCCCCCGGGGTACTTTCGCCTTCGGGCTAGCCATTTTACTGGCATGGGCAACAGTAGGGTTAGTGATTGCGATACTCCCTTCCGCCCTGCAGCGCCACGGTTTATCTGTCTGGAGCGGATTCGCCACGTTTGGTATTTGCAGTTGCGGTGTGCTGTTTCAGCCTTGGGCAAGAAAGTTGACACCACGCAGTGCAACGCTACTGGGGCTGGCCATTTTGCCAATGGCCTATACGCTAATCGCCTGGGGTGCTGTTCAAGGCTATCTATCGGCAGTGCTGGTGGGAACGGTTGCCGCCAGCAGCGCTTGCTACGGGTTTATCTACCTGGGTGGGTTGAGTGGCGTGTTAGCAGCGGGCGAGGCTGCTGTTTCTCAGGCCAGCGCCGGTTACTTTTTGATGGCATATATTGGTTTCAGTCTCCCGGTGATCATGACCGGATTACTCATTGATGCAGTCGGTCATGTTCTGGCGTTGTCTCTGTTTGGATTAGCCCTCTTGGGCGGTGTGATGATAACGGCGCTGTTGCTGCGCCGCTCGCTGTAGTCCGTTAAGCATTATTAGTTGGCGAGGAGGCGTGTGTATCCACCAGCAGCCCACAAGAGGGCGCTGCCCAGCGGTTGTCAGCGGTGAACACCACGTCGCACACCACGGGCGAGTAGTAGCGACGCACTTCTTCATCGATGCGCTGACGCAGCGCGTCCTGGTTCGCCAGGGTCGCTTCGGGCAGATCCTTGGGGAGTACCACGTGGACGATGACGTAGAGTAGGCGGCCGGGTCGCACCATACGCACGCGCACTTCCAGGGTATCGATATCGGCAAGGCCACGGGCAACGGCTTGGCGCACTGGTTCAGCGACGGCTTCTTCCGGAGTTTTGTTGAGCAGCTCTCTTAGCGCTTGCGATGCCATGCGCACGGGCACTCCCAGGCAGAGCACCACCACTGCAATCACCAATACGGAATCCACATAGGGCAACACCGCTCGCCAGCCGAGATGCTCAAACAGCATCACTAGGCAAAAAGCCGCCAGTACGGCTCCTGAAATCACACTATTGACCAGCCAGTTGAATTTGTCGGCGGCCACCAAGGGGCTACTGACATGGCGTTGACTACGCTGCATGACCCAGGCAGTGAGCGAGCAGGCGGCGGTCGCGAACAGCGCATAAATCACCGCAAGCCCTGCGGAAATTTCTCGCCCACCGGTAAGCAGTGCGGCCACGGCATCCACCAGTGCGAAGATCGATACCCCAAAAATCAGCAAACCTTTGCATAAATTAACCAACGACTCGAAGTAGCTGTAGCCAAAGGGGTACGACTCGCTATCTGGGCGGCTGGCAAGCTTGCTGACCTTGATGGTCACCAGCGCTACGCTAAAGTAGATAAGATTGAACAAGCCATCCAATAGGATGGCCTGGGAGTTCGAGGCCAAGGTGGCCACGATACCGGCACAGCCAATGAGCAGCGCCATGAAGGCGGAAAAGGCTAACGTACTGGATTCTGTCTTCACGAACGTATGGCTCCCATGCCTAGCGAATCAAGAGGCTGGGAAGCATAGCAACATCAAGGTGGGAAATGTCAGTGGTTTATACCACAGTAAAATAACGCCGCTTGGCGGCGGCGCTATTTACTGGTGAGTCTATTAGCCCTCAATCCATACTTCATCGCCCTTAAAACCCACGCGCCAGACGCGTAGCTGTTGGCTGTCGTCCTCCAGGCACTGCCCATCTTCCAAGCGGAAGTGCTGTTTGTAGATCGGAGAGGCCACCGCGGGGCTGCCTTTGATATCGCCGACGATGCCACGGGCAATCACATAAGCCTTCGAGAAAGGATCGAAGTGGTCCAGGGCATAGAGTTCTTGCGCGTGGCCGGGCAAATAGAACAGCGCCACTTGGGCGGGGCCTTCCGGTGTGCTCAGCCATGCGGCAACGCCGGAAAAGGCCACGAGGTCTGCTCTGGTGCAGAGCGGCTGCCAAGTGTCGTTGTGGTTCGATAGTTTGAGTGCGGTGGCGGTCATGGTCGTCCTCGATTCGGTGGTCACTGGGTTAAGCAGGGCGTAGCTGGCCGCGCTCGGAGGTCATGATGATGGAAGGGTCGGGCCGTGCATCGTTCACGAAGTTTCTAAAACGCTTGAGCTTTTCCGGGTCGCTGATGGCGTTGGCCCACTCGCACTGGTAGCTATCCACCACGTGCTGCATTTGGCGCTCCAGCTCATCGTTGATACCCAGGCTGTCTTCCAGAATCACCTCCTTCAGGTAGTCCAGGCCGCCTTCCAGGTTTTCCCGCCATACCGAGGTGCGCTGCAAGCGGTCGGCGGTGCGTACGTAGAACATCAAAAAGCGGTCGATGGTGCGGTAGAGTTGCTCGTCATCTAAATCGGTGGCGAAGAGTTCCGCATGGCGCGGGCGCATGCCGCCGTTGCCGCACACGTAGAGGTTCCAGCCGTTTTCGGTGGCGATAATGCCGATGTCTTTGCTCTGCGCTTCGGCGCACTCCCGGGTACAGCCGGAAACTCCGAACTTGATCTTGTGCGGTGCGCGCAGGCCCTTGTAACGGTTCTCTAACTGAATCGCCATGCCCACGCTGTCCTGTACGCCGTAGCGGCACCAGGTACTTCCGACGCAAGATTTCACGGTGCGCAGCGACTTGCCGTAGGCGTGGCCGGTCTCAAAGCCTGCTTCAATCAGTTCGCCCCAAATGGCCGGCAGGTCTTCCAGCCGTGCGCCGAACAGGTCGATGCGCTGGCCGCCGGTAATCTTGGTGTAGAGCTGGTATTTCTGGGCCACTTGCCCCAGCACCACCAGCTTATCCGGGGTGATTTCACCGCCGGCGATGCGCGGCACCACCGAGTAGGTGCCGTTTTTCTGCATATTGGCCATGAAGGTGTCGTTGGTATCCTGCAGCGGCACGTGGGCGGCATCGGTAATCGGTTCGTTAAAGCAGGAGGCAAGAATCGACGCCACCGCTGGTTTGCAGATATCGCAGCCGAGGCGATGCGTCTCGGCATTGCCGTGCTTCTCCATTAGCTCGCTAAATGTCTTGATGCCTTCGACACGTACGATGTCGTAAAGCCCTTGGCGGGTATGGGCGAAGTGCTCGCAGATCGATTTATCCACTTCGACGCCACGGGCTTCCAATTCGTGATCCACCACGCTTTTGAGCAGCGCCGCGCAGCCGCCGCAGCCGGTGCTGGCTTTGGTGGCGCCTTTAACGCTGCCAAGGTCAGCCGCGCCCGCGTCGATGGCACTGCAGATGCTGCCTTTCGTCACATTGTGGCAGGAGCAGATCATCGCCGTTTCCGGCAAGGCATCCGGCCCCAGCGCCGGTGCAGCACCGCTTTGTTGCGGCAGAATGAGCGATGCGGGTTCCTTAGGCAGCTCGATGCCGTTGGCGTAGTACTGCAACAGCGTGTCATACACACTGTTATCGCCCACCAGCATGGCCCCCAGCAGCTTCTTACCGTCGCTGGTGACGACCAGTTTGCGGTAGACCTGAGTGAGCGGGTCGAGGTAGCGGAACATGCGGGCGCCAGGATTTTGATTGCCGTGGGCATCGCCAATAGAGCCGACATCCACGCCCAACAGTTTTAGTTTGGTGCTCATATCGGCACCGCTAAAACAAATATCGCCCCCCGTCAGCGTGGCGACGGCCGTTTTGGCCATTTGGTAGCCAGGCGCCACGAGGCCGAAGATACTCTGATTCCACAGCGCTACTTCGCCGATGGCGAGGATGTTCGGGTCGCTGGTGCGACACTGGTCGTCGATCACCACGCCGCCGCGCTCGCCGATGCTCAAGCCGCACTCTCGGGCGAGCGTATCCTGGGGGCGAATACCGGCGGAAAAGACGATCAGGTCGGTTTCTAGCACTTTGTCGTCTTGGAAGACCATCCGCAGGCGGCTGTTGTCGCCGGGTTCAATACGCTGTGTGGCCCGCTCGGTGAGTACCTGAACGCCCAGGGCTTCGATTTTCTCTTTCAGCAGCTCGCCGCCTTCGCTATCTACCTGCATGGGCATCAGTCGTGGGGCGAACTCCACCACAGCGGTGTCCAGGTTCAGTCCGCGCAGCGCGTTGGCGGCTTCCAAACCGAGCAAGCCGCCACCCACGACCACGCCGTTGGTGGCGTTTTTGGCCGCTGCCTGAATGGCATCCAAGTCATCCAGGGTGCGGTAAACCAAGCAGCCTTCGCTGTCGTTGCCGGGAATGGGCGGCACAAAGGGAAAGGAGCCGGTGGCCAGCACGAGCTGGTCATAGGCGTAGTGGCCTTGTTCGGTCACCACCAGTTGCTGTTCGCGGTCAATCGCGGTGACCGCTTCGCCGCTGCGTAGTTGAATGCCGTGGGTGTGGTAGTAATCGGCGTCGCACAGCGCCAGTGACTCCGCATCGCGGCCGCTAAAGTACTCGGATAAGTGCACGCGATCATAGGCGCGGTGGCGCTCTTCGCCAAAAATCGTCACCTCAAACCCTGCCAGCGCGCCGCTTTCCACGAGCTGCTCGGCAAAATGGTGGCCGACCATGCCGTTGCCTACAATGATCAACTTTTGCGTGTTGGAAGACGTGGTTGGAGTAGACATTGTGTGATTCACCATAGCTAAGCCGCCTCACGGGTGAGAGATAAAGGGGATGACAGGGTGTCGAGAGGGTTGTCGAGCGCTGTTTGGACATCGGTTGCGCCAAACAGCAGCAGGTGGCGGCACGCTGTTAAGTCGGTCGCGGCCAGCGCCTGCTCGAAATACCAGGGGCCGTGGCGGGTATCGCCATACAGCACCGCGCCGATAAGGCGGCCTTGATGGAGCAGCAGGCGGCAGTAGTCGCCGGTTTCCGGGTCTTGGTAACGAAGCTCTTCGTGCTTAGCGGCGGCCTCGGTGGGGCCAAAGGCAAACAGGCTGACACCGCTGACCTTGAGTTTGGTGGCCGTGGGGGCTTCTTGATACGCCGCTGGCGTTTCACCACACAGCACGGCAGCCAGCACCTCCACCTGCCGCCAAATGGGTTCCACCAGCCCGTAAGTGTGCTGCTCGAACTGGCAGCATTCGCCCAGCGCATAAATGTGGTCGTCTGAGGTGGTGAGGTGCCCATCCACCACAATGGCGCGGTCGAACATAAGCCCGCTTTGCTGGCCTAGCTCCGCATTGGGGGTAATACCCGCCGCGACAATCACGCTGTCGGCAGCTAGCTTCCGGCCATCGCTTAGTGTGACCGACTGCACCTGCCCGTGGCCGTTACCCTCCAAGGCAGCAAGCGATGCGCCGGTTTCAATGATGATGCCACGCTCGCGCAGCGTGGCTTCCAGCAATTGGGCGGCGGTGGTGTCTAGCTGGCGGTTCATCAACCGCTCGCTGCGCTGTAAAACGCTGACGGTGAGCGCGCTACCGCCGCGTTTGCGCAGCCCTTCAGCGGCTTCCAATCCAAGTAAGCCGCCGCCAATCACCACGGCGTTGCCGCCTTGCTGAGCAATAGCTTCTAAGGCGTCGGCATCGCGCAGGTCACGAAACGTATGAACACCGTCAAGCGTGATGCCAGGCACCGCTGGCAGCGTGGGGCGCGAGCCAGTGGCCATCACTAATCGGTCATAGCTTAAGATGTCGCCGCGATGCGTGATGAGCAGGCGGCGTTCGCGGTCAATGGAGGTCACGCGGTCGCCAAGCGTCAGTGTGATGTTGTTATCGGCGTACCAGGAGGCGTCTTGCAGAGTGAGCGCCTCAGGCGCCAGTTCGCCCGCCAGTAAAGGAGAGAGCAAAATGCGGTTATAGGCAGGTACCGGCTCCTCACCCACCACTGTGATACGGCGGGGGCGCTGCGAATGTTTAACCAGCGCTTCAAGTAGTCGGTGGCAAGCCATGCCGTTACCGATAATGACGAGGTGTTCGTTCGGTGAGCACCGGGAAGCGGTTTCCATAGGTAGCTCCTGTGGTTGAAGCATAATGTTCAGCAAATAAAAAACGCCCCTGACACAGCCCTTTCAAGAAGGGAGTGTCAGGGGCGTCGTTGCCCGTTGGCGTCTTTGATAACGCACAGCAACCGCCGTTGGCTGCCGAACTGTCTTACCTTACGGTGAGCAAAAAGCCCGCCAGCTTTTGCTGCAGTTGAATTAAACGCAGTCTAATCAGGGTATTAAGCGTTTTTGAGGAGGCGGCAGGCCGCTTATGGTTAGCTAGGTTTGCCCTACTTTGGTGCTTAAGCGGCGGTTAATGCACTCTCTTCAACCGCTTATTCGACAAAGGGCATTCCTTTGGCGAGTGGTAGAAATGCAGAGTGCGTTTTTAAGTAATTGTTTACTAAATGCTTTAATGGTTTTAGCGCAGCATGGGCGCAGGGTTTGCAGTTATTCTGGTAACAAGCAACAACGGCTCAGTGCAGGGTCTTTGCCCATAACGATCACAACGACTAATTGCGTCGAATAATACCAACTGCAGCAAATCACTGATGAGTACGGCACCCGGTAAGCGGTGCCCCTGAGACAACGGCGTCCAGGCAGGCTTCTTTCGAGGCTGGCTTGGGCGCTTTTTGCTTTTTAACGCCGGAGGAAACTGCCATGCCACAGGCCAATCGGCTCGCCCGAACCACCTGCCCCTACTGCGGCGTCGGCTGCGGCGTTACCGCCACGCTGGAGAACGGGCAGCTCATCGCCGTCGAAGGAGACCGCGAGCACCCAGCCAACTATGGCCGCCTGTGCGTGAAAGGCACCGCGCTGCACGAAACGCTAGGAGAGCAGGGGCGCTTGCTGAAGCCGCGCGTGGACGGCCAGGAGGTCTCTTGGGAGCAGGCGCTCACCACCACCGCCGAACGCTTGCAGGCGCAGCGCAGCGCCCATGGCCCGCAGTCGGTGGCGGCGTATCTGTCTGGGCAACTCTTAACCGAAGATTATTACGTTGCCAACAAGCTGTTTAAAGGCTTCTTGGGGACCCCTCACCTGGATACCAACTCGCGGCTCTGCATGGCATCTGCCGTGGCGGGCTACAAGCGCGCCTTTGGAGCCGATGCGGTGCCCTGTAGCTATGAAGACCTCGAAGAGGCGGAGCTGGTAGTGCTGGTAGGGTCTAACCTTGCCTGGAATCATCCGGTGCTCTATCAGCGCTTGAAGGTAGCCAAAGAGCGCAACCCGCTGATGCGGGTCGTGGTGATTGACCCCCGAGTGACTGACACCTGTGAGATCGCTGATCTCTACCTAGGCATTCGTCCAGGCAGCGATGCTTACCTGTTTAACGGGCTGTTGGCGTGGATGGACGCCCACAATCGTTTGGATAGCGTGTACCTAGAACGCCACACCGAAGGGCTGGAAGATGCGCTGAATGCCGCTCAGCAGAATTCAGGCAGCGTAGAAGCCGTCGCCCGCGAGTGTGATGTAGACCCCGAACGTTTAGAAACCTTCTACTACTGGTTTGCCAGCCAGCTACACGTGGTCACGCTCTACTCCCAGGGGGTGAACCAATCCTCTAGCGGAACCGATAAGTGCAACGCGATTATCAACTGCCACTTGGCCGGCGGGAAAATTGGCCTGCCAGGGGCAGGGCCGTTTTCGATTACCGGCCAGCCCAACGCCATGGGCGGTCGAGAAGTGGGCGGGCTGGCCAATCAGCTAGCGGCGCATATGGATTACCACACGCCTGGCGCTCGCGAGTTAGTCAGCCGCTTTTGGGCTACTGAGCATTTAGCCCCGGCACTGCCTGACGCCCCGGGTTACAAAGCGGTAGAGCTCTTTGATGCCATCGAGCGTGGTGAGATTACCGCCCTGTGGGTGATGGCGACCAACCCAGCCGTGAGCATGCCAGATGGCGAGAAGGTGCGCCGCGCGCTGGCAAAATGCCCGCTGGTAATTGTCTCGGAGTGCGTCGCCAATACTGACCTGCTGCCCTTTGCGGATATCGTGCTGCCCGCGTCGGGTTGGTCGGAGAAGGATGGCACGGTGACCAACTCAGAGCGGCGAATTTCCCGCCAGCAGGGGATGCTGCCTCCTCCCGGAGAAGCGAAGCACGACTGGTGGATACTCTGCGAAGTGGCTAAGCGCTTAGGTTTTAGTGAGGCGTTCAGCTATACCCACCCGTGGGAGATTTTCGATGAGCACGCACGCCTCTCTGGCTATGAGAATAGCGGCGAGACCCAGCGGCTGTTCGATATCTCAGGGCTGGTAGGCCTGGGCCAAGCGGCTTATGATGCGCTCGCACCGATCCAGTGGCCCGTGACTCAGCAGGCTCCTCGCGGCACGGCAAGGCTGTTCGAAGATGGCCGGTTTGCTACGGCGAATGGCCGAGCTAAACTGCTGCCGATTACTCCGCGCCCACCGGCGCAGCCGCTGAGCGACGACTACCCGCTGCGCTTGAATACCGGTCGCGTGCGGGATCAGTGGCACACCATGACGCGTACCGCCCGTTCGCCGCGTTTGATGAACCACCGCGCCGAACCGTTCATCGAGCTGCACCCAGACGATGCTGCTCAGGCAGGCTTAACGGATCAAAGCTTGGCGACGTTGACCGCTGCCGCCGGGGAGTACCGTGGGCGGGTGCGGGTTTCCAACGCCCAGCGCCGAGGCGAAGTCTTCGTGCCGATGCACTGGACCGACTGCTTTACCAAGCAGGGTCGCAGCGGTGCACTGATTAAAGGCTATACCGATCCGCTCTCCGGGCAGCCGGAAGCCAAGCAGGGGGCGGTGGCGGTGAGTAAACTCTCCATTGCTTGGCAGGCGACGCTGCTGCTAGCCAATGAGTTGGATACGCAACCATCGCCCTGGTGTCGCAGCGACTACTGGGCGCGCATTCCGATGGCAAGCTGCACCCGTTGGCAGCTAGCGGATAGCCAGCCAGTTAAGGATTGGCTGGCACAGGTGGAAGCGTGGTGCGGCATGCCTGTCTCTTTGTGGTGTGACGACCAGGCAACGGGTAGGCTGCGCGCAGCGGGAGTAGTGAACGGGCGGCTGCGCTGGTGGTTGATGGTGGGGCCACCCGACGAACTGCCCGGGCTTGCCTGGCTTGAAGCGCGCTTCAATGACGCTACCCTGGAGACACAGCACCGTAGACGCCTGCTGGCCGGGTGCGATGATGGTACTGTCGATACGGGGCCGGTGGTGTGTAGCTGCCACCAGGTTGGCCAAGCCAGCATTGTGAAAGCGATTCATGCGGGCGATACCAGCATTGAAGCGTTAGGCGCACGACTGGCCTGCGGCACCCAGTGCGGCAGCTGCCTACCCGAACTAAAAGCGATACTTGAAGAGGAGCGGCCCCATGCGCGCGCTAAGCAAACAGCTAACACAGAAGTGGCCTGAAGCGCTGTGGCGCTTGGGTCAGCGGGCGTGGGCGCCATTTAGTCGCGATACCGCCACGCGCTTGCGCTTGCCGTTAAGCGGTGAGTGCCAGCCAGGCACCGTCTATTTGGTCGGCGCGGGCAGCGGCGATGTCGAGCTGCTGACGCTGAAAGCCGCGCGTTTGCTAATGCAGGCAGACGCAGTAGTGTATGACCGCCTTGTCGGGGACGAGGTGTTAGGGCTCATTTCTCCGGACACCGAGCGCTACTATGTTGGCAAAGCCAGCGGCCATCACAGCATGCCTCAGGCAGAAATTGGTGCGCTGATCGTCTCCCTGGCCCAGTCAGGCAAATCGGTAGTGCGCTTGAAGGGCGGCGACCCTGGCGTGTTTGGGCGCATGGGCGAAGAGTTAGCGGCTCTGGCAGAGGCCGAGCTGCCCGCAGAGATTGTGCCAGGTATTACCGCCGCCTCCGCCGCAGCGGCGGGAATGGGAATTCCGCTTACTGATCGCGGTCATGCCCAGCAGGTGCGTTTTATTACGGCTCAGCTATGCCGGGAAGGCGGTATGCCGGACTGGGCGTCGCTGGCGCGTCAAGACGAGACCCTGGTGTTCTACATGGGGCTCTCCAAAGTGGCCGCCATTTGCCATGGCCTGCGCCAAGCGGGCCTGCCCGATACGTGGCCTATCATGCTGGTGGCCAACGCCAGCCAGCCCGAGCAGCAGTCCCTGGTGGGCACGCTAGCCGATATGCCCGAACGCCTTGCCGCTCAGCCGCTGCCATCACCCTGCCTCATTATGGTGGGGAGTGTGGTGAGCATGGTGGCCCACAGCCCCGCCGCTCGACTCTCTCAAACGCAGTGCTGGCAGCAGCATTGATAGCCGAGTCGTGTTCTTTTACTAAGCGTTTTAAACGCTGGGGTTGAAGTCTTCAAAGGCTCTCCCCATATTCGTTAACACGCTATTAAACGAGGCGGTGGAGGGGAGAGTCAGGAGTGCATGACGATGTCTCTAGGCGCGATGTTGGCCAGCAGCAGTACGGTCGGCCATTCGGTATCTCATGGGGCTTATTGAAAACTACCGTGCTGGCAGGAACCGATAGCGACGCGAATGTTCATAGGAGCGGAGGCTTCCACTGCCCGGTTAAGCGTCTCTTAATAAACCAGGAGTATTCTATGAAAAAGCACAAGGTTGGCGAAAACGCGCTCAAAGCGCAGTTACGTACCCCTATGTTCAAAATGCAGCAGCAAACGCCGAAGAAAGGGAAGGGCAGCTACTCTCGTAAAGGGCGTCATGCTCAAAGAGGGCATCGCCAAGCCGCTTGAACCAGCGTTTTGGCGATGCCTTCCCCAGGCATCGCTGCAGGCAATTTGCCAGTCTGCAGACTCTCATCAGCTTGGCCGGCCACCGGGTCGGCTTTTTTATGTCAATTGGCCGCTTGCTCCACAGTAGAGATACTGCACACTTCCATACGGTAGCCTGATTGGTACACGCTGCGTAGGCGCAGCACGTGCCGACCGTCCAGCTCTAACTTGCGTCGCAAACGGCTGACTGAGTATCCGTACGCGTCGACACATCGCCTTTGATCCCCCCCCCCACACCAGCTCCAATAAGTGAGCGCGGCTTAACAACTCACCCACTTTAGCCAGTATTTTTATCCTTATTAAGAAATGAAGAGCCCTCCATAAACCAAGGCGCCGATAACAACAAAGGCGGGATGGGTGTTAAAGCGCACAAGCGCAATCGTGGCCACGATACCGATAATCAGCGTGTGGAGGAGGCCGCTTGCCGCCATACTTTCTGTGAAAAAACTGAGGGTAAGCCATGCCATCATCATGGCAATCACTGGTCGTACCCATTGGCTCATGCGTTTAACGCGCGGGGAGTCGCGGTGGCGATATAAAAGCCCCAAAGCGCCAAGCATCAGCAGGAGTGAGGGAATGACCGTCGCGGCAACAGCCACAAATGCCCCGCCAATACCGGCAACTTCATAGCCAACATAGCCCGCCATTTTGGTGGCAATCGGGCTGGGGAGCGCATTGCCGAGCGCCAGCGTTTCAGCAAAGCCCTGTGACGTCATCCAGCCATAGCGACCCACTACTTCTGCTTCAATGAGCGGAATAATGGCGGGGCCACCGCCATAACCAATAATGTTAGGAATAAAAAACGCTAAAAAGAGATCCCAATAAATCATGCGGCACCCTCCGCGCGTTTTTTACGGGATGGACGTAGGAGGGCCGCCAGCAGAATAGCCCCAATCACCCAGCCGGGATGTACGCCTAGCCAATAAATCACCGCGCCTGCGATGACCGCCATAGCGATGCTGATTAGCCAGCCAAGGGCGGCTTTGGATTTATCGAAGAAGTCCCAGGTGAGCTGAGCCATCATGACCATGACTACCGGAATGACCGCTTGTCCCATACCGCGAATCCAGCCAACGTCGCGGTAGCGGCTAAAAATTCCTAACATCACAATCATGGCCACGATCATCGGTAGGATAACGGCAATGACGGCCGCCGCGCAGCCGCTGATGCCCGCTACCCGGTAGCCAATATAGCCGGGCATCTTGGTGGCAATGGGGCCGGGTAGGGTGTTGCCAATGGCGAGCACATCGGCAAACTCTTCATCGGTTAGCCACTGGTGGCGTGTCACGACTTCCGCGCGGACCAGCGGTATCATGGCAGGGCCGCCGCCAAAGCCGAAAATGCCGACGCGAAAAAACGCCCAAAAAAGTGCTGTTTGCTTCATACGCTCATTGCCCGCAGCGGTAGCATCACAGTAAAAAGCATCGAGATTGCCTATTTATCGTTTGTAGATTAAAAAATCGATTATTCTGTCTAAAATAGAATATAGGTGAGCCAGACAAGAGGCGTCAACACCTAGTCATGGAATCTCCGTTAACTGATGCCTTGCGTAGGTATGCAAAAGGACTCCGGTATGAACAAGCCAATGCAGCTTTCCTCCACGAAAGCATCTAGCTCTATCTATGATTTACTGCGCCGCGATTTGGTGGGGGGGCGCTTTAAAGCGGGTGAGAAACTCGCCATTAATACGCTTAAGGAGCAGTACCAGGTAGGGCTGAGTCCGCTGCGTGAAGCGCTTAATAAACTGGCGGCTTACGGCCTGCTGATCCAAGAGAATCAGCGTGGGTTCAGAGTGCCTAAGCTCTCACGTGAAGAATTAGACGATATTGCGCGACTGCGCACCGAGCTTGAAGGTATGGCGCTGGAGCGAGCTATTGCTCATGGCGATGCGGTATGGGAAGCAGACCTTTTGGCGGCGGCACATCGCCTAAAGCGTGCAGACATTACACTAGATAAAGGCGAAGAGTGGGAACGCCTGCATACGCATTTTCACCGTACCCTGGTGGCACCCTGTGGTTCAGTATGGCTGTTGCGCTTTATTGAACAATTGCACGACCAGTTCGACCGCTACCGTCGTTTAGGGCCGAAAATGCCGACAATCCGACAGGAACTGGATGAACAACACCATGAGCTGGTAGAACTAGCGCTTCAGCGCGACGCGACAGCCGCAAGAGCACTAATGGACGACCATATTCACAAATCTTATGAGGTTGCCTTGGCGCGTTATCAACAGCATGCCTAGCGTATTTGCGAGGGCTTATCTGTACACTGGCGTCCAATATGTGGCGATGCCACGCCTTTTAAAGAGCCATAAGGTGCAGGTGGAACGGGTATGACGCAAGCAGCAGATCAGCAGGTAGTGGACCAAACGCTGGCATGGGTGAGCCATTTTATTGTTGGACACAACATTTGCCCCTTTGCTAAACGTGAGCTGGATAGCAATACGATTCGTGTTGAAGTCGTGCGCTCGAAAAAAGTGGATGTGGCCCTTGAGGAGTTAGTGGCGGAGCTGGAGTGGCTCAACGAGCACCCTGAAGCAGAAACTACCCTGCTGGTGTTTCCGACACTTTTTAAAAGCTTCGACCACTACTTGGATTATGTAGAGCTTGCCGAGCAACTGCTAGTTGAGTTGGGCTACGAAGGTATTTACCAGCTAGCGACGTTTCACCCTGACTACTGTTTTGCCGATGCAGAGCCAGAGGCCGCAGCGAATTACTCAAACCGCTCGCCCTATGCCATGGTGCATTTGCTGCGCGAAGCCAGCGTTGAGAGAGCCATCGCCTTTTACGGCGACACGGCCGCTATCCCTGAACGAAATATCGCTTACTTAACAGCGTTAGGCAGCAAAACCGCTGAGGCGCAGCTGCAGCGATGCTACAACCTGCCTTAATTTGCATAGGGTGCCTAAATTAATTTTTATGTTTGCAGACCATTTTTAATGCAGCGTTGGAAGACCAGCAGACTAGCAACCTGCTGGCAGTAAGAAGAAAACCCTCTTAATAGCCTTATAACGACTTATGCATAACGTAAGTATCCACATAACCAAGCGATGAGTGGCAATAAGCGTTGGGCACCGTGCCAACAATGCTAAACCCCAGACGTTGCCATAAGGCCACGGCGACTTGGTTGCTGGCCACTACGGCGTTGAACTGCATGGCTATAAAACCATGTTGGCGCGCAGCTTGCTGTGAGTGTTCGCACATGGCTCGCGCAACCCCTTTACCTCGCGCGTGCGGCGTTACCATATAGCCGCAGTTACACACGTGGCTACCAGGGCCAGCGGCATTCGCTTTTAAGTAGTAACTACCTAGCAACTGCCCCTGTTCGTCTTTCACTGCAATACTGAGCAGTGGTGTTTTGCACCACAGTGAAAAAGCGTCGTCATAAGTGATGTTAGGATCTATCGCGTAGGTTTCTTCGGCAGCTACAATGGCCTGGAACGTAGGCCAAAATAGGGCGAACTCATCCGCAGTCATTGGTGAAAATTGAAGGGTTTGCATGGGGCTTTTCTCGTTCATTAAGGCATAAGCTACGTTAGCATATTCTGATACGGCTCAGCGCAGTTGCATCGTTCCCCACCGAGTGGGCCATAAATTACAACGAGAGGGCTTGGCAATGACCATAGAGAGCGCACTGACCTACTTTTTAGCTATCTTTGTGTTTGCCGTGACGCCTGGCCCAGGAATTTTTGCGTTACTAGCTAAGGGGATGTCGGCAGGTACGCGTCCGTGTATCCCGCGGGCGCTGGGTATGACGGTGAGCGGTGTGATCTATCGATCTCACCGTGCTAAACCGGAGCGATATGTTTCTGGTGGTGGGCTTAACGCTGGTTGGGTTGATGATGGGCTTAATGCTGGTAGCATCGTTTGCTTCCTCTGCGCGGCGCTTTTTTCAATCGGCGCGCGTTCAGAAAGGCACCAACCGTACCGCAGGCTCGCTGATGGTAGCGGCAGGTGCTTTTCTCGTTGCGAAAGGGTGAGTAGAGCGGCTTAACGTGCGGCTTGGGCAACAATCTCATAGCTACGCAGCCGATCAGCGTGGCTATAAAAGTCGCTATTAATCATCAGTTCGTTAGCGCCGGTACGTGCTTGAAACTCTTCTAATTGCGCTTTTACTGTTTCCGGGCCGCCAATAATAGCAGCCCCCAAAAACTGCTCTACTTGAGCGCGCTCCATGGGGGACCAGTCTAACGTGTCGACGGGGGGCAGTGACTGGGTCGGTTTACCACGAATCAAGTTTAAGAATTTTTGCTGAGCAGTGGTGGCCAAGTAGTGCGCCATCTCGTCACTTTCCGCCGCCATGACAGGCAGGCCCACCATCGCATAAGGTGCCTCTAAATGCTTAGATGGCCGGAAATTATCCCGGTATAGGCGCAATGCTTCAAAGAGATAGCCCGGCGCAAACTGCGCAGCAAAGGCGAAGGGTAGGCCGAGCTTTGCCGCGAGCTGTGCGCTGTAACCGCTGGAGCCCAGTAGCCAGATGGGGACATGGGTGCCTTGGCCTGGAACGGCTTTAACGGTTTGGTGAGGGTCCGCATCGTCTAAATAACGGCGCAGCTCTTCAAGTCGCTCTGGAAAATCATCAACTCCTGCATGGGCGTGGCGGCGCATAGCCCGCATGGTGGCACCATCTGAGCCAGGTGCGCGGCCCAGGCCAAGGTCAATTCGCCCTGGGTAGAGGGTTTCCAGCGTGCCAAACTGCTCGGCAATCACTAACGGTGGGTGGTTAGGCAGCATAATACCCCCGCTACCCACGCGAATAGTGGACGTCTGGCCTGCTACGTGGCCAATCAGTACGGCGGTGGCCGCACTGGCAATGCCAGCAATGTTGTGGTGTTCAGCTAACCAGTAGCGCTGGTAGCCCAAAGACTCTGTGTGTTGGGCTAAAGAGACGCTATCACGAAACGTTTCAGCAGCGCTGCCGCCTTGGCGGATGGGCGCTAGGTCAAGAACAGAGAGTACGGTTGAGGCAAGTTGGCTCATAAGTCACCTAATAAACATGCATGGTCGGCGGGCCAAGTTGTTAGCACGCTTCATAATGCTATGTGTATGCGGGCAGCAACGAGCAAAAACAAGGTGTCAAGCGAGCAGAGTTACTCTCGGGGCGGTGTGGGTCGCACTAGGATTTCATTAACGTCAACATGGGGTGGTTGCGACAGAGCATAGATCACCGCATTGGCGATATCGCGGTCTGCTAGCGCGTACTTGGGTGGTTCATCAAAGAAGGGAGTATCGACCATGCCAGGCTCAATCAGTGTCACCCGCATGCCGGTGCCGCGTAACTCCTCGCGCAGATTATAACCAATACCCGTTACTGCCCACTTAGTGGCGCTATACATGGAGCCTGGGATGGTGGTGCGGCCTGCGGCAGAGCCGGTTAAAAGAATATGACCCTGGCGGCGTTTTAGCTCTGGCAAGCAGGCTTGCAGCGTAAGGCCAACGCCGTAGATATTGGTGAGAATCATCTCCCGCCAAGCAACATGATCGGCGCTGCTAAACCCACCCGGTGAGCCACCGCGACCTGCATTGGCGAATACTGCATCAATGTGGCCGAAGGTTTCAATCGCCTGTTCCACCATAGCTTGCTGCTGGCTTAAGTCGGTGACATCAACTTCGCAGGTGAGTACGTTCTCTGGACCAAGCTCTTGAGCAAGCGATGTCAGCTTATCGGCTGAACGAGCGGCAAGTACCAACTGGTAGCCTTCACGAGCCGCTGCACGAGCGGTGGCCGCACCAATGCCGCTGGAAGCGCCGGTAATTAACAGTACGCGGTCATGCATCGCTTACTCTCCTTGCTCATTAAACTGGGTGAGCTTTCAGCATGGCTAAAACCTAATCAGGTTGCAAATCGGGCTCAGCGCTGCTGTTTTTACTCTTTACGTTGCAGCATGGCAGAGAGGTCAAGAATCGACTGTGCCATATCCGCCATGCTTTTGCTTTGGTCCATTGAGGTTTTTCGCAGAAAGCGGTAGGCCTCCTCTTCACTCATGGACTGGTGCGCCATGATTAATCCTTTTGCCCGCTCGATTAGCTTGCGTTCACGGAGAGCCTTGCGGGTATTCTCCAGCTCGTCGCTTAGCCCCTGTAAGCGGCTGGATTGAGCATGAGTGAGCTCCAGTAGTGAGCGGCTAAGCGGAGAGTTGAGGGCGTTGGCGGTTAGGTCTCCAAGCGGCTGAGTAGAGTGAAGGGCTAGTAACTGTTCACAGGGCGCAGGCAGCGGTCTGTCAGGCTTCGCCTTCGTCTGCTCTAGCTCTGCTTGAGCCTGGACAATTTTATGATGGCAAAGGGCCGTTAATTGGGTATTCAGGGTGTCTTCAACCGTTTTAATCGTATCAATACGCAGGGTGGTGAGCTCGTACCAGGTTTCACCTAATGTATTGCCTGATGCCGTTTGGTGGTGAGAGCGCTGGCAAGCAATATCTCGCAACTGACAAATGTCCGCCAGTGTTCTAGGAGAGAGGGATTGTTGCCAAGTCCCCAGAGCCTCTGGGGTGGCAAATTCTACAAAGGTGTCAAAGCAGCGCTGTTGGGCGTCAACCAACTGGTTCAGCAGCGTACGGTGGGCATTGTCGAAATGACCAAGAGTAAAACCAAAGGCGCCGCAGGCGCGCTCTTGCCCCGCCAGCTCTTTACCCTGCATAAGATGAAAAATAGCGACCAGGGCACGGGTAATGTCTGGGTCGACCGCTGTGTCGGCCGCTTCAAAAACAATCGCTAAGAGATTGCTAATGAGATGGTTAAACGCTTGAGTTGCTGCATCTGGCGATATGTTGAAGGTCTCAATTGCATGCCGTAATACATCTAGTTCATCCAGTGACAGCCAGACGGCAGCAATGCGGCGTAATAAGCGCGCTGTCGCCTGTGGCCGTGATTCCTGGCTAAGCGCTTCGAGACGCTGACGCATCGAGGCTTCCGCCGCTTGACTATGCTGCAGGTAAGTGGCTCGTCGAGTTTTAAAACGCTTGCCTTTTGAGGCTAAGTAAATCGTCGAGGCTCCTCGCTCGCGTTGAAGCACATGAATAAACTGGCTGACATCGCTGACAATATCTGCTGTGGTTGCTAGGTGGTTAAGGTTATCAATGTCGCAGCGCAGGGCGGTTAAGAGTAGCTGTTGGGCAGAAGACATGTTGATTTCCTTATTACTCGCCGCCTAAAGGTAAAAAGCCCCCACAGCGATGCGCATGCAGGGGCGGTGTTAATTAATATTAACGCAGTGACAGTGCGCCTGCTCCTGTGTCTTTGCCTACCGCATCACGATAGGCGCTGGCTTCTTCTGCTTCGGTGGCATCACTAAAGCGAACGACCAGTACGCAGGAGGCAAGTACCAATACGGTTAAGCCGAGGTAAAAGAGGCCTTGCTGGTAGCTGAGGCTTTCGCTACGGAATAGAAACGCTGCCGATACAGCGCCCACGTTACCGCCTGCACCGACAATACCGGCCACTGCGCCTAAGGCTTTTTTATTGATAAAGGGCACCACACCAAAGGTGGCGCCTTCCGCCATCTGCACGAACAGGCTAAATACCAGCATGATGCCAATCGCCAAGCTGAGTACATGCATTTGCGAGAAGGCGACGAGAGCGATGCCTTCGCATAGTAGTGCGATAAAGAGCCAGCGGACGCGTCCTTTTAGCCCACCCTGTTTAGCGAATAGGTCGGAAAAAACGCCGCCAAGAGTACGAGCAAAAATGTTCATTAAGCCGAACAGGCCTGCGATTAAGCCGGCGGTTGCCAGGGTAAGATCGAATTTATCGAAGAAGTAGATTGCCGCGATATTGTTGATGGTCAGCTCGACCCCAAAACAGAGTCCGTACACCACAAACAGCGCCCAAACGCGGATATCCTTTGCCGCCGCTAAAAAGCTCTGGGCTGCGCCATGCTCTCCGGTGGCTGGCGGTAGTTCACCGCGGGCGCGCAGCTCGCTGAAGTTGCCGTCTGGGGCATCTTGAGTGAACAGCCAGTAAGCGATACCGGTAAAAAATAGCACTACGCCAGGCACGACCATGGCCAGACGCCAGCCGAGCGCCTCATTAACGCCTAGCATCAGCATGCCCGCAAAAATCAACGGCATAACAATTTGTGTGGTGCCGCCGCCTAGGTTGCCCCAACCTGCGCTCGTGGCATTAGCGGTGCCAACCACATTGGGCGCAAACATCATGGTGGTGTGGTACTGGGTAATCACAAACGAAGCGCCGATAGCGCCAATCGCTAGGCGGGCCAGCAAAAACGTTTCAAAACTGTTAGCCAGACCAATGCCCATAACCGGAATGGACCCGAGCATCAGTAGGCCTGTGTAGGTTTTACGTGGCCCAATACGATCACACAGCACGCCAATCAACAGGCGCACCACCACGGTGATCGCCACCGAGGCAATAATGGTATTGCCGATTTGGGTTTGGGTGAGTGATAGATCCTCGCGAACCACCGCCATTAGCGGCGCAATGCCGAACCAGCCGAAAAAGCAGATATGAAATGCGAACCAGGAGAGGTGAAACGCGCGCATTTGCGGTGTTGAGAAGTTCAACAGTCGAATGCGGTTGGCTTTATTGCGAATGTCCATGGATGGCCTCACAGAGCATAGAACGAGTTTGCCGAGACACAACGCATCAGGCGTTGCGTGGTTACGAGAACATGCCTTCGCCATTGAAGGTCAGGTTCGACGCACTCGTACCCTTGCGGGCCTGGTCCACGCCTACTACTACTGCATAGCAATAAGCAAATACTCCGCCATCTGTCTTTTTAAATATTTAAATCAGTTGCTTACTGTTTTTTCAAAGCAGTGCTAAGGGAAATAAAATCACTAGATTAATCAAGTGAGCGCACTCCTCATGAGCAGAGTGCGCCAAGTTGGGGCAGTGCTGGATGGCTGAAGGGAGTTATTCGTGCAGATATACTGCATCAATATCCAGGGTTGAGCGTTGGCCGATGGCATCAAAGTTAGCCGTGATCCAGTTGTCGGCGGCTTCTCTCCCTTGGTCAAACAGGTGGCATAAAAATGGCCATTCAGAGTTGAGTTTGCTTGAAACCGATAAGCTATCGAGTGCCTGATCGCCACTAATGCGGTGAAAAAGCGACTGCTGGTAGCAGTTTTCAATACCCTGCTCTTCAAGGGTGCGTTTCAACAGCGCGATCATGCGCACTTCTTTAATCAGCGCGGCATTAAAGGTGATTTCGTTAAGGCGGTTCATAATGGCCGAAGCGGAGGTGGGTAGTTCATCACGGCGAATCGGGTTGATCTGTACCAACAGAATATCCCTTGCGCTGCACTCTTCCATTAAGGGGAAGAGGGCTGGGTTGCCCATGTAGCCGCCGTCCCAATATGCTTCGCCGTCGATTTCCACAGCCTGGAACATAAAGGGCAGACAAGCCGATGCCATGACCGCATCGACGCTCATCTCTTCTCGACGAAACACACGCTGTTTGCCGGTGCGCACGTTAGTAGCTGCCACAAAGAGCTTTAGCTGGTCGCACTGGCGTACCCGCTCAAAGTCGATGTGGGCCGCCACAATATCGCGCAATGGATTCAAATTGAGCGGGTTGAGTTGGTAGGGCGACACCAGGCGAGTCATCAAGTCCATGGCGATATAGCCGGGGGAGTGCTCCAAACTCCAATTGCCGGTTAGTACATCCATCGGCGAGCGGCGGATAGGGCTTGCCATGCCCGCGCGGCTTACCGCCTTCCAAAAATCCCTGAGAGATTGCCGGGCGGCCTGTTTACCACCACGGGTAAGGGCATCTGCCATGACTACGCCATTCATAGCGCCTGCGCTGGTGCCACTAATGCCCTCAATCTCAATACGGTCATCTTCCAGAAGTCGATCAATAACTCCCCAGGTATAAGCACCATGGGCCCCACCGCCTTGTAGCGCGAGATCTAGCTTCTTTGCAGCTGCCATCGTCATCCTTACCGTCTGCGTTATGAGTGCCATGCTCAGCATGGCATAAATAACGCATTACGGAAGGAGTGTTATACGGGGAGCAATTTAAGGCGCATCAGCAAGCGGTGAAGGATGACTTGCTGACATCGGTATCTCATAAACAGCCTGCTCCATAAGCTGATCAAGTTGCTTAGCAAGTGCTACGCTTGCTTCCTCCATCAGTGCTAGGGAGGCCAGTTGACCCGTATGATCTCCTTGTCTTGCATAGCGCAAAGCGTCCAAGCCGCTTTCATGGAAGCGGCGGTGAGGAGCCGCCAGCGAGCGATACGCCTCGGTATGTTTATAGCGCTGCCCCTCGCCCGTAAAGTACCAGCGGCCTAGCGTACAGTGCTGATGATCCACCATGTGGTCCTCGAAATAGGCGGAAAGTAGCTGGTGGTAGATCCGACTTTTCCAAACGGCGTGCTCTAGCTGAGTTAAGCTCAGTTCTTGTGTATGGAGGGCAGTAGAGAGGGTGGCGTATCCTGTTGATTGATCTCGCCAGATCACAACCAACATAGGACGGATACGCCATGAGCAATTCTACTCTCCAAGCCGTGACGCAGCCAGACACC